>JBOFCH010000239.1:0-2841 GCA_051645985.1 Plesiomonas sp.
TCTTGAATGCCGAATTGCCGCAACATATTACTAATCGATTGAGAAGTGAAGGTGACTTGATTGCGATCACCGCTCCCGTCAAGGCCAACCACCAGGCCATAGCCAACTAACTGATTGTTACGTTCGCCACCAATTTCTACCAAATTCAGCAACGGTGTATTTTTTGCCTGTACCAATCCGATATGCAACAGGATCAAACAACATAAAAAAAATGATCGCATCAACGCTGCTCTCAAAGAGGAAACCAAGGATTAACAAAAAGCCGTGTTAGCCAACCCGCTTCATTAGCATTTGCCAGATCACCTCTGCCTGAATAGGTAATCCGCGCATCACCGAGTCGCTGTGACGATATTCTATTCAATCCATCAATATCTTCTACACGCACCAAGCCACTTAATCGGATATATTCATCACCTTGATTAAGTTTCAACCACTTCTCTCCGCGCACCTGTAAAATACCATTTGGCAGTACACTAGCGACTACTACAGTGATCGCCCCTCGCAACGTATTTTTTTGCGTACTTTGTGCGGAACCATTAAAATCTCGATCCGCATCTAAGCCAATATCAGCATCACGCGCTGACCATGGCGAACCTGATAAACCCCCACTCACATTAGCCCCACTGCTCTTGCCATATCGTGTGTTTGCTTGTTTGGTAGAAGAAGTTTGCTCATCTAACGATACCGTGAGCATATCACCAACACGATATGCACGACGATCTTGAAACAATGTCATAACATAACTTTTGTTATACATAGTTCCTTGACTGGCATACTGCACTGCTTGCTCTTGCAATACTGGTGGAGCAAAACTCTGATCGCCAGGTTGGGGCAATGGGTATTGTTGTGGCGTGGAGTTACACCCCTGTAAAAACAGGTTAATAACAACCAACCACCAGATGGCAAACCTATTCGTTATCATGATGATTTCTTATAACCGAGTGTTGAGGGTCTTCAGCATTTCATCTGCAGCTGACATCACCTTGGCGTTCATTTCATAAGCGCGTTGAGTGGAAATCATGTCAACCATCTCTTGTGCTACATTGACGTTGGCTGTCTCCAGAGTACCTTGCTTGACGACGCCGAATGAATCTTCACCAGGCATACCCTCGATGGGAGCACCAGAGCCCTGAGTTTCAATAAACAAGTTATTACCTACCGGTTCCAAACCAGCAGGATTGATAAAACCAGCCAGCATGATATTACCCAATTCCTCTGGCTGGGCTGAGCCGCTCACTTGAGCGGTAATGGTGCCATTGGTACCAATATTCACTGATAATGCATTTTCTGGCATAGTAATCTGTGGCACCAGCGGCTGTCCCGTTGCATTGACCAGCATGCCATCACTATTAATATGAAATTGTCCATCACGGGTGTAACCGACGGATCCGTCAGGCATCTCAACTTGAAAAAAGCCTCTACCAATAATAGATAGATCCGTCTCAACGCCAGTTGCAAGAGCATTGCCTTGCTCAAAGACTTTTTGAGATCCAACAATCTGAACCCCGGTCCCTAGCTGCAAACCTATCGGCAACTGGTTTTGATCATCCATTTGTGCGCCTGCCTGACGCTCTTGTTGATAAAACAAGTCATTAAACACCGCTCGATCGCGCTTAAAACCAACCGTGTTGACGTTGGCCAGGTTATTGGCAATCAACGTCATTTTTGCATCTTGTGCGGTCAAACCAGTCTGGCTGACAAACAAAGTACCTTGCATAAGAGTAATCTACCTTAAATTTCAATAATCATAATCAGGTTGGACGCAGCAGTCGCGTTGACGTTTCGCTGATTTTTTCAGCTGTTTTCATCATTTTAACCTGCATCTCAAATTGACGATTCAGCGACATAATGCTTACCATCTCTTCGATCGGATTGACATTACTGGCCTCAAGAAAGCCACTCACTACCGCAATGCTTTCATCACTTGGCAAGATGTCTCCGCTCGTTGATACAAACAAGCCATCAGCACCTTTGACCAGTGTGGATTTATCAATCGCAACGCGCTTGAGAGTGGCAATTTCCAATAGAACACTATCCCCATTCCCTGGATTAATGCTGATCTTACCAGCATCAGAAATTGTTAATGACTGGTGCTCTGGAATTTCGATGGGTTGACCCGTCACGTCCAAAACAGGATGCACTCCTGACATCAAGCGGCTGTTGGCATCGATATAAAATGCCCCCTCTCGGGTATAATGCTCTTGATCGCCCACCTGAACAGCAAACATGCCCTGACCATTGATAGCAACATCCAGATTACGATCGGTGCGATTAAGGGCTCCTGCCGAAAAATTGCTGCCGGTGCCATCAGACGTCACCAATTGCTGGGTCTGCATGCCGGTACCTTCAACCCGATAGGATTTCGCCCGTTCAAAATCAGCCAAAAAGCCATTAGTATTCACGTTAGCTAGGTTATTAGCGCTAATTTGTTGCGCCAACATGGTCCGAGTCGCGCCGCTCATCGCGGTATAAATTAGTTTATCCATCTTAGATCGCGTTCATTAGCGCTTGGTTAAGTTGGCTCATGGTCGAGATAACTTTTGAGTTTGCTTGATAATTGCGCTGCGCTTCGATCAAGCCGACCATTTCAGTCGTGACATCAACATTCGAGAGCTGCAGAGACTGCGATTGAATTCCTCCAAAAATGCCCGCCCCCGGAATGCCCAGTAACGGTTCTCCCGATGCGGTCGTGGCCGTCCAGCGAGTATTGTCTGCAACTGCCAACCCTTCCGGATTGGCGAAATTCGCCAACACCAGCTGCCCCTGCAGCATCTTTTCTCCATTAGAGTAGGTGGCAAATAACGCACCGGTTTCATCTACCATCACCCCAGTTTGTTCACC
>JBOFCH010000240.1:0-6158 GCA_051645985.1 Plesiomonas sp.
ACGACCTTTGGAGATCCGCGCAATGAAGATACCGACAAACGGTGCCCAAGCTATCCACCAGCCCCAGTAAAAGGCCGTCCAGGAACTCTGCCAGTTCGAGGTGCCGTTGGCTTCCGCGTTTGTCCAGAAACTCAGGCGAATGATATTTTGCAGGTAATCACCAATCCCCTGCACAAACGAATTCATGATGTAGATGGTAGGGCCAGCAAACAAAAAGAAAATCAACATCAAGGCACTCAGCCCTAAGTTAAATTCACTTAAGATCTTGACCCCTTTACCAACGCCAGACACCGCAGAAAGAGTGGCTATCGCCGAGATCACACCAATCAAGATCAGCTGATTTTGCAGTGAGACACTCACACCAAACACTTCATTCAGGCCAGTATTCATCTGCGCCACGCCAAAGCCCAGCGATGTTGCGACGCCAAACACCGTACCAAACACGGCCAGCACATCGACGAGATGCCCCCAGAAGCCGTAAATTTTGTCGCCCAACAGTGGATACAGCACAGAGCGGATGGCCAACGGCAGCTTTTTACGGTAACAGAAGAAACTTAAAGATAACCCGACAATGGAATAGATAGCCCACGGATGCAGCCCCCAATGGAACCACGTGATCCGCATGGCAACTTTAGCCGCTTCCGGCGTTCCACCTTCGGTAATAAACGGGTTGCTCTGTAGATGGTATACCGGTTCAGCAATACTCCAGAAAATCAGCCCGATCCCCATGCCGGCACTGAACAACATGGCAAACCAAGCCATGTAGCTGAATTCAGGTTTTTGATCGTCATCGCCCAAGCGCAAATCGCCATAGCGACAAAACATCAGATACAGAGCAAAACAGAGAAACAAGGACACCACCAGAATGTAGTACCACTTGAAACTGCTAATAATGTTATTTTTGGCACCCTGAAACCACTGGGCCGACAATTCCGGCGCAAATACGCCAAACAGCAAAAAGACGGTCAATACTGTCAGTGCAGTAACCGCCATGGTCGGATTTAGTCCACGAAACAGACCGGATTTAGCTCTCAACATCGCAGCCCTCCCTTAGACAAAAAACTCTTCACCCACATGCTCACCCGCTCCGCGGATGGCGCGCCAAGCCACTTGCCCGGACGGACTCTCGCGGTGATCCACCAGTGTGACCGACGGCTGACCATTCACGGCGTTGCGCTGGCCATAAAACACCACGACTGGCACGCCAAGATTACTGACTCCGCTAGTTAGCCAGAAACGGTGATTGTCGAAACTGCCACCAATAAACTCCAGCTGCGATAATCCAGTATCAAATCCGGCGACAAAATAGTTCATACTGTCGGTATCTGGAAAAACGTGAACCAGCAGATAGGCAAAACTCAGTTCGTTGACCAACTCAGCCAGTTTGAAGATGCCGGCAGGTTCACAACTTTCATGCGGCAGCATCATTCCGCTCTGAACGGAAATATTGGTGTTATCGCAGGAAAGCTCAGGTTGATAACGGATATACGCTGACGTATCCGGCAACTGGTAACGCATGCGTGCAATTTGCAGGTTTTCGGTGATCTCTTTTATGGTTAATGTCTGTTGCATGTGACCTCTCTACATGTACAAGGTGGCAAAACCCTACACATAAAATACTTTGAGGTCAAAGTTGTTTTATTGTCGTAGATAAGAGAAAAGACAAAGAAGTTAAGTACAACACTATGATTTGGAAAGAATAAATTGGAAAAACATGACGAGGTGATGGTTTCAATCCGGCAAATCATTCGCGCTATTGATTTGAAGTCAAAGCAATTAAATAAAGCTGTCGGACTGACAACGCCTCAGCTAATGCTGATGCAGGCGATCGACCGCTATGGGGATGTCTCCTTAAAAGTGCTGGCAGAACAGACCAATATCAGTCAGGCCACCGCCAGCACCATTTTAGACCGGCTAGAGTCCCGGCAATTGGTGATCCGGGTGCGTAGTGTTTTGGATAAGCGTCGCCAACATGCCGAGCTAACTGAGGCAGGAAAATCCTTACTGCTCAAAGCACCTACCGCCTTGCAGGAGCATTTTGTGGCGCGTTTTCAGGCATTACCAGATTGGGAGCAAAACATGCTACTAGCCAGTGTGCAGCGGATCTCCGCATTAATGAATGCCGAACATCTCGACGTCGCACCGGTACTTGAAACCGGTACACTGACAAAAGAGGACGGGCACCCAAAATAAACAATGCCATCGTCTGTTTTAATCGTCGGCATTTTGGATACGCGTGGTCTCTGCTACGCTATATCAAGACATAAGAATACAGCTATACACTATCTCCGGGAGAAATTGCGCGTGAATTATAAGAATGCGGTCATTCTGGCTGTCTGCAAACGGTTAATTGGCTGGGTTTTGCTCATCACGGGTATGTTGAGCACGTTGGTTTCTATATTGAAATTTTTGAGCCTGCATATTGATAACGGCAGTATGGCGGCGGCTTTTTTGGCCGATCCGTACAAGCAGCTGTATATCTTTGTGTATGGAAAAACCGATTTTCTGAGTGTGTTCTGGAACAATTCACCAGTGCCGGATCTGGGTTCGCTAACCAGCAGTAACTCCCTCTATTTTTTCGCTATCTATATCATAATTTTTATCGGTAGTGCGGTGAAAAACTCAGGTGCCAAACTCTCTGCCCGCGTGTTCAAAACCGGCGAGCAGATTGAAGATCAGTTAATGGAAGATCAGATTAAGGGGATCACCTCCCGTTCTCGGGCAGAAATTCGCAATACCCTATTGATTCCTGATTATTCCATCTTTCGTCAGCTACTGTGGGAAATTATCCCTTTCGTGATCAGCAGTGGCCTGATGTTCGGTTTTTACAAGATGTTTGGTTTTTAATCCGGCGATAAGCCTGGTGTTCATAAAGCATCTTGCTAACGGCTTTATGAGATCCGTGGCTAAATAAGCGAACCACTCACACCAAAAAACAGGGGCTTGTCCCCTGTTTTTGTTATTATCATCCTATCATTTTGTTTTTACTGTATTTTTATTCAACATTTATTCCAAAATCATTCCAAAATCGCCCCATCTCCACGCATGCCTTCTGCACCATTTACCTAGCTTGGCTTAGAATCCAAGATCACCAGCAATATTTTGTGATACAAATCGCAAATAAGACACAAAACAGGTACACTCATCACTCGTTCATTTCTCTGTGTTACTGATGGTTTTATGTACTACCTTTTGCCCCTGCTAACCGTGCTGATTTGGGCCGGCAACGCCATCGTCAATAAGATGGCCGCAACAGCAATTGACCCTGCCGCCATTGCGTTTTATCGCTGGCTGGTCGCCGGTCTGGTGTTAACGCCATTTATGGCGCTGACTGTGTGGCGTAATCGCCGCAGTTATCGTCCCTATCTGGTGAAATTTGCCGTACTGGCGTTACTTGGCATGGCCATTAACCAGACGCTCGGTTACTACGCAGGTTTGACCGTCAGTGCCATGAATATTGGCATTATCACATCGCTGATCCCACTCATGACGGTGTTAATCAGTATTTTCCTATTAGGCGAATCCCCCACCAGCGGCATCATTGTCGGCACGCTCCTCTCGCTAGGCGGGATTTTATATCTGGTCAGTGCCGGAGATATTGCCAGCCTGCTGCATCAGGGGATCGGTCATGGTGAATTGTTGCTGCTAGCCGGTTCATTCGCTTATGCGCTGTACGGCGTACTGCTGAAAAAATGGCAACTTCCCTTCTCGACATGGCAATCGGTATATATACAGATCCTGTTCGGTATCGTGTTACTGCTGCCTAACTTTCTGTCTGCTACCAATGCACCAATCAATGGCGAGACGCTGCCACTGATCCTGTATGCAGGGATTCCGGCGTCGGTGCTTGCCCCGTACCTGTGGTTGCAATCAGTGCGTTTTCTGGGTGCGAGTAAGACCGCGATTTTTATGAATTTTCTCCCGGTATTTACCGCTATGATTGCCATGAGTCTGCTGGGAGAAAAACTGGAGCATTACCATGTGGTAGGCGGGCTGATCACATTGTGTGGTGTGATTTTATCGCAGACGCTACGTAAGCCAATTGGCCGTCTGCGCGCCCCGCAACATATCAGTAATAGCGAATAATCTGATAACGATAACGTCGATGTCACCCCACTGGCGATAATCTCGATATCGTTTTGACCGGAGCGTTGGCTCCGGTTGTGCTTTTATCCCTCTCCCGTTTTTATTGCTTTTATTACTTCGTTTTAATTCTTCTCTTTCTTTGAGCTTTTATTTCTTTGGTCTCTTATCGCTACGTAAAAAGCATGTTGCTGAATTGATGTCCGTCACAGATTACCTTCATGGCTAACCTGCTGAAAAAACGGCATAAATGTTACCAGCATCTCAATCTGGTAACCTGAATACATGGCTAATTGATCAAGAACAAACAAGACGTAAACAATTATTACGATTCAAGATCCGATCTCTATCATTCAACACTGAAGCATTAGGTCTGTTTTTTCGAGCCTACCAACAGCCCACCCATAACAATGACGGGGTCCTGTTTCGACGTTGGACTTACTTCATGGAGTGATGATCGTGAAACCAAATACAACATCAATAACAATGGGCCTCGCCCTTTTCCTTGCCGGAACGCTTCTCTGTAGCTCTGCTCTAGCACAAGTCGAAGCCCGCAATGACAAATTTGCCGATGCACACCCGCCACAATACCAAAGCTGGACACAAACCCAACAAAGCAGTGAGCGCTCAGATGCACTGGCTGAAGATCCCAATATGGTGATCTTGTGGGCCGGCTATCCATTTGCCAAAGACTACAACAAACCCCGTGGCCACTATTATGCGCTGACCGATGTGCGTGACACCCTGCGTACCGGCGCGCCAAAAACCGCAGAAGATGGCCCGCTGCCGATGGCCTGTTGGAGCTGTAAAAGCCCGGATGTTGCACGCCTGATCGAAAGCCAAGGTGAAGATGCGTACTTCAAGGGGATGTGGGCGAAAGGCGGCCCTGAAATTGTCAACAGTATCGGCTGTGCCGATTGCCACGCCACTGACAGCCAAGAGTTCAAGGAAGGGAAGCCGGCGTTGCACCTTTCCCGCCCTTACGCCAGCCGAGCCATGGATGCGATTCACATGCCGTTCGCCAAGCAAGGCCGTTTTGACCAGCAAGCGCAAGTGTGCGGACAGTGCCACGTTGAATATTACTTTTCCGGTGATAATAAAGCAGTGAAATTTCCGTGGGATAACGGCACCTCAGCAGACGCCATGGCCGAATACTACGATGAACTCGGTTTTAAAGATTGGGTACATAGTCTGTCCAAAACACCCATGCTGAAAGCCCAACATCCTGAGTATGAAACTTGGCAAGCCGGCATTCACGGTAAAAACAACGTTGGCTGTGTCGATTGCCATATGCCAAAAATACAAGGCCAAGATGGCAAGCTGTATACCGATCATAAAGTGGGCAACCCATTTGATCGTTTCGATCAGACCTGTGCCAACTGCCACACACAAAGTAAAGAGATGCTGCAAGGTGTGGTCAAAGAGCGCAAAGAGGCGATCAATGCGCTGAAACTGAAAGTGGAGCAGCAACTGGTGCATGCGCACTTTGAAGCGAAAGCCGCGTGGGATGCCGGAGCGACCGAAGAACAAATGCAGCCGATTTTGCAAGATATCCGTCAAGCACAGTGGCGTTGGGATTATGCAATCGCCTCACACGGCGTGCACATGCATGCGCCGGATATTGCGCTGAAAACCTTAGGTGATGCGTTGAACAAGGCGGCGGATGCCCGTACCAAACTGGCACGCTTGCTGGCGACCAAAGGCATTACCGGTGAAATTCCGTTGCCGGACATCAGCACCAAAGAAAAAGCACAAGCCGCGCTGGGCATGGATATGAAGCAATTCATCAGTGACAAGCAGCAATTCCTGAAAACCACCGTTCCGGGCTGGGAAAAAGAGGCCAAAGACGCTGGCCGCCTGAGCCAGTAAGTCGGGAATGACGGGCTATGCCATGCATAGCCCGCAAGGATGAGGAGATCATGATGAAACTGCTAAAGCCCTGCCTAGTAGCGCTTTCCCTGTTTACGGGCGTACTGTTGTCCTATGTGCCGGTATCATTTGTGCAAGCCCAAGACACAAGCGCTGTAGCTATAACGCCTGCGCGGGTTCAGCCACAGCGCGATCCGGACTACGCC
>JBOFCH010000241.1:0-2765 GCA_051645985.1 Plesiomonas sp.
GGCAGCAAAGACGCCGTATTACGGCGTCTGAGTGAAGGCCCATTGGTGAGGATGGCCGGATGAAGTTAAACCGGGTGTCCTTAAAAGATCTGGCCGCGCAGATAGATGATCCACGTATGGCGGCGCTGATTGATTCACCGCTGCGTCATCGGCTGGTGATTTGGTTGTCCGCTGCGGTGGTGGTGGTTTTTCTGATCTGGGCGGCGATTGCGCAACTGGAAGAGATCACCCGAGGTGTGGGAAAAGTGATCCCCTCTTCGCATTTACAAATAGTGCAAAACCTAGAAGGCGGCATTATTAAATCGATCGCGATCCGCGAAGGCGAACATGTGGCCCAAGGTCAGCCCTTGCTGGAGATTGATGACACGCGCTTTCGTTCTGATTTACGCGAGCAAGAAACACAAACGCTGGCACTGCAAGCGCAGGTTTTACGTTTAAGGCAGGAAATTAAAGCGCTGGAGATAGATAAGCGCGAGGATATTGGCTGGAAGGACAGCATCCAGATCCATGATCACCCGGTGGTTTTTCCTTCAACGTTACAAGAGCAAGATCCTGATGTCGTGCAGTTAGAAACAGATGGATTTCATGCTCGCATAGCCGGTTTACGCTCGATTTTATCCGTAGGCGCAACGCGCATTGAGCAGCAGGAGCAGGAGCTGGTTGAAATCAACAACCGTATGCGTAGAGCAGGGCAAAGTTACGCGCTGGTGCAGCAAGAAATTAACATGACCGCCCCGTTAACCAAAGATGGCATTGTGCCGCCGGTTGAACTGTTAAAACTACAGCGGCAGGCCAATGATTTGTTGGCGGAAAAAGAAGCAGCAGAGCTGATGCTGCCTAAAGCTCGAGCGGCGTTGCGCGAAGCGATAGCTAAACGGCAGGACGATGCACAGAAGTGGCTGACCGAGTCTCAGCAAAAATTATCGGAAATGGATGCGCAATATCAGCGTTTGAGTGAAGCGCAAGTGGGTATGCAAGATAAAGTACAGCGGACACAGGTTGTTTCTCCGGTAGCCGGAATTGTACAAAAAATCCATATCAACACGGTGGGGGGGGTGGTGCAACCCGGTTCGCCATTGGTTGAAATTGTGCCGTCAGATGATCGTTTACTGATTGAAGCGCGGGTATTACCGAAAGATATCGCCTTTATTCGGCGGGGTCTCAAAGCTATTGTGCGGTTAAGTGCTTATGATTTTGCTATTTATGGCAGCCTGCAAGGTACGGTGGAATATATCAGTGCTGATACTGTGGTGGATGAAGAAGGTAATAGCTTTTATGTGGTTCGGATCCGAACTGTTGAAAATACCTTGAATGGCCGTCCTGATTTACAAATTGTACCAGGGATGCAGGCTACCGTAGATATTATTACCGGGCAAAAATCATTGTTAACGTATTTACTCAAACCCATATTACGTGCCAGAGAAATTGCACTGACAGAAAAATAACGCCGGAAAATAAAACCGGATAAATGAAATAACAGGGAAGTCTTATTTATGCAGGGAAGAACATTTTCGTTCACGTTACTGACAATCAACATACTCAGTGCCACAAGTCTGTGGGCCGGTAGCTTTATGGTAAGTGCTGAGCCTATCAATACGGTCATCGGTCAGGCGGTGGCGAATAACCCGAATGTAAAAGAGGCTATTGCGCGTTATGAACAGCGTAATGCCGATATTGATGTTGCCCGCGCGGATTATTTACCACAGCTTAATGTTCGAGGTACGGTAGGGAAGCAAAAAATCACCTATGATTCGGCAAACCGCCAAAATGGAACTGAGAATAGTCAGCAGATTGGTGTGGTACTGAGCCAGTTATTATTTGATGGATTTAATACGTGGAATAATATCGATCGGGTTAAAGCTGAAACCTTGGCTGAACGTTACAATACCTTATCAGTCGCTGAGAATACGGCCTTGGAAGCGGCATCGGCGTACCTGAGTGTCTTACAGCGACAGGAAGAATTAACGCTGGCTCAGCGTAATATCCAAGTCCATGAAAAAATTGTGCAGGACATAACACGTAAAGCCAGCTCTGGCGTTGGCTCTTCTGCTGATGTCTCACAGGCCAATGCGCGTTTGGCCAGTGCGAGGGTCAGTGTCATTTCTGCACAAAGCAATCTGCATGAAGCAACCAGCCAATATTTGCGAGTCGTCGGCATAACACCAGAACAACTACAGTGGCCAGCAGACAGTTATCCGGCGATGCCAGCAGATTTAGCAACGGCCTTTAAAACCGCACAGAGTCGTCATTCGGTGCTGAAAATGGCGAATGCAGATATTCAGGCCGCGGAATATCAGTATCAACAAGCCGCCAGCGGTTATTATCCTCGCCTCAGCCTTGAGGCATCACAAAACTGGAATGATAATCAAGAAGAGCAATATGGTCGCTACGATGAGCAATTAGTCGCGTTACGCGTTGACATGAATCTTTTTGCGGGTGGGCGCGATATGGCCAAGCGCGAGTCAGCTGGCAAAGCCATTAATCAGGCAACAGCCATTCGTGATCGCAGTTATTTGCAATTGCAGGATGCGGTCACTCAGGCGTGGACAGCATGGCAAACCAGCCAGTCGCAGCGAGCAGAGCTGGAAACCGCGGCCAAAGCCAGCGAGGAGACCGTTCTTGCGTACCGAAAGCAATTTGCGATAGGGATGCGGACTCTGATTGATGTGCTGAATGCGGAACAAGAATTATTTTCGGCCCGTCGCAGTCTGATTGAAAACCGTAAAGCGCTGCATGAAGCCTATTACCGTCTGCAAAATACGTTA
>JBOFCH010000242.1:0-4485 GCA_051645985.1 Plesiomonas sp.
CGACATTGAAAGACGCTTGCAGCGAAGCAATGCGCGACTGGTCAGCCAGCTACGCTACCACGCACTACTTGCTGGGAACCGCGGCCGGCCCCCATCCGTTCCCGACCATTGTGCGCGAGTTTCAGCGCATGATCGGTGAGGAAACCAAACGCCAGATCCTTGAAAAAGAAGGTCGCCTGCCCGATGCCGTCATTGCCTGTGTCGGAGGCGGCTCCAACGCCATCGGCATGTTTGCCGATTTCATCGACGAAGACGCAGTACGCCTGATTGGCGTGGAGCCAGGTGGTCTGGGCATTGAAACTGGTCAGCATGGTGCACCACTCAAGCACGGTAAAACTGGGATTTTCTTCGGTATGAAAAGTCCGATCATGCAAGACTCGGAAGGACAGATTGAAGAGTCCTATTCCATCTCCGCCGGACTGGACTTCCCTTCGGTCGGCCCACAGCATGCTCACCTCAACAGTATCGGACGCGCCGATTATGTATCGATCACCGATGACGAAGCCCTGAATGCATTTCAGGAAATTGCTCGCCATGAAGGCATTATTGCCGCGTTGGAATCCTCCCACGCCCTGGCCCATGCGCTGAAAATGGCGCGGGAAAATCCGCAGCAGGAGCAATTACTGGTGGTTAACCTTTCTGGACGCGGTGATAAAGATATTTTTACCGTACACAAGATTTTGCAAGAGCGCGGGGTGATGCAATGAGCCGTTATCAAACACTGTTCCAAACACTGTCCGAACGCCGTGAAGGTGCCTTTGTACCGTTTGTGACCCTGGGCGATCCGAACCGTCAGCAATCGCTAGATCTCATTGAAACTCTGATTGCCGCCGGTGCCGACGCTCTGGAGCTAGGATTCCCCTTCTCCGATCCGTCTGCTGACGGCCCCACCATTCAAGGTGCTAGCCTGCGTGCATTGAATGCCGGTATTACACCAACCCAATGTTTTACCATGTTGGCCGAGATCCGCCAGCGTCATCCACACATTCCTATCGGACTATTGATGTACGCCAATTTAGTGTACGCCCGAGGTATCGATGCGTTTTATGCCGAATGCGCGCGCACCGGTGTTGATTCGGTACTGATTGCCGATGTACCGGTCGAAGAGTCGCTGCCGTTTCGAGTCGCGGCTCAAGCTCAAGGGGTAGAAACCATCTTTATCTGCCCGCCCAATGCCGACAGTGCTACCTTGCAAAGCGTCGCCTCCTGCTCACAAGGGTATACCTACCTGCTGTCCCGTGCGGGGGTTACCGGAGCCGAGCAAAAGGCCGTGATGCCACTGGAGCACATTATGGCGCAACTGCGCGATCATAATGCGCCCCCTGCCTTGCTGGGCTTTGGGATTGCCGAGCCAGCGCAGGTCAAAGCCGCACTGGATGCTGGCGCGGCAGGCGCTATCTCTGGATCGGCCGTGGTAAAAATCATTGAGCAATACCTGACGCAGCCTGAGCTGATGCAACAGCAGCTGTATGCTTTTGTCTCAGCCATGAAAAGCGCGACGCACCGAACTTAACTATCGTGAAATAAACCAGTGTGACATAAATCAGCATCAGATAACCCAGCGATTTCACTGATATTGCCCTGATTATCGTTGTGCAACAGGCCGAAGTTCGGCCTGTTGTCTTTCATCTTCTTGCCATACTTCATACCGTACAGTTAAGAACGCACATCCCAACTAAGAACGCACATTCCAACGTACATCCCAACAAAACGTATACCTACGAGGCATCTCCCGACATCACACTGATTTACAGTGATATTTCCTGCCTCCTCTTGAAGATGACAGTAAGGCGAGTTATAAAATTCAGCAGTGAATTAGTTCGTTGAAAACATCCCTTCCGTTTGCTCACGCAGCCACGCTGTACAGCCAACGGAAGAGGTGGTGGTCTGCTCCATAACAGTGAAGTTTGTGTGCAATCATGAGTGATGAGTTAAATCCCTGTGTCAGCTGCGGCGCTTGTTGCGCCTATTTTCGTGTCTCTTTCTATTGGGGTGAAACCACCCTCGCTGGTGGTCTGGTTCCCGAACATTTAACCGAACAAGTCACCCCCCATCTGGTCTGTATGCAGGGGACGGGGCAACGCCCGGCACGCTGTGTCGCGCTGGCTGGACGTATTGGCGAATCGGTCAGTTGCAGTATGTATACCCAGCGCTCCAGCACTTGCCGACAGTTTGCTATGTCCGGCGAAAACGGGATCCATAACCCTGATTGTGATAAAGCCCGCGCCGCGCATGGCCTGCCGCCATTACCGCTGCCTGTTCAATACCCTCAAATCCCCGAAATTGAGCCGGCTTGAGCCTGCAATTTTCAGCCAAATTTGCCCCACATCAGCGAACAAACACGGATAACCGCACCGCAGCCCTTTCATTTCAGGGCTGCAACCCGCTACAATCAGCCCCCGAAACAGAACCCTGCATGAACCGTGAGGAGACTTCATGCCTATCACCGCTCAAACTTTACTACGCGACAGCGCTAACTTTATTCGTAATCACCTGAACTCGGTGCTGCTGCTTTCACTGATCGTTGCTGTGATTGTGGTTATTGCAGAATATCTGATGATAGGATCTCCTAATACCATCGAGATGTCACAGCAGCAGATCATGGTACAAAACATGCGTACCCAAACGCTGCTGAATATCCTGACAACGCCCCTGTTTAGTGTCAGCCTGCTGAGTTTGGTCATGCTAAGCTCGCGTGGCGATCGGGCCACCACCATGACGGCGCTCAAAGTGGGCTTACCGCTTTACTTATCGATGCTGGGGCTGGAAGTGTTGTCTGGGCTGGCCACGTTTGTCGGCTTTTTAGCGCTGATCTTACCGGGGATCTATGTCGCCATTCGTCTGGCTTTTGCCCCTTGCTTTTTGGTCAGCGAACGTATGCATATGCTCGATGCGATGAAAGCCAGCTGGGCCAGTGCTGCGCCGTGGATGCGCTTGGTATTGCAAGGCTATCTGTTTGTTTATCTCGGCCTGCGTTTGCCTGTCGTGTATATCTTTGGTCTGCTTGATAATGCGCTGAATCTGAATCCATCGCTGTTTGCACTGATCGTCAGCGTGATCTACAACCTGACCAGCGCCCTGATGCTAATTTTCCTGTTCCGTCTGTACATGCTGAAACTGGCACCACAACCGAGCAGTAACGATACCCCAACGGCGCAATAAGCTATCCCCGCAACACGGTAGCTCACATGCATAGCTCGCATCAGAGTTCGCTGCATAGCAATAAAAAACGGCAGATATCCCTGCCGTTTTTTATTATCGCTTCTTTTTATTTTATTATCGCGTCAATGCACTCAGTTTCAACTCACGCTAGACATAATAGGCTTGTGGCTTAAGCCGTTCCGCCGCCATCCAGTGAGTCCTCCACACATTGGGCACTTTGCACCAGACGCACGGCCAGATAAATATCGGGCACCAGCACTATGCCATCATCCCCGCTTTGCAAATCGGAGTTTTTAATCCAACGCGAGATTTCCGTGGTTCGCCCAGCGATCACCAAACGGGTACGCCGTTTTCGCAATTCACTTTTCAGCTCTTCCAGTACCGCCATCACACTGACATCGGCATGGGTAAAACTGGATACCGCATCCACCACAACCCAGCGTACCGGTTCATCCGCCTGATCAACTAATTCCAGTACTCGCTTTTTAAAATACGGCACATTGAAATACGTCAACGGAGAGTTAAAACGGTACATCAGTACCTGAGGTAGCGGTCGGATCCCGTTGCCGTTACCGCGCGAACGCACCAGTCCATCCCTGTCCAGCCCCAATTGTTGCTCTGTCGGGCGGAATACCGTTTTCATAAACTGCGCCAGCGCCAGCAATACCGCCATCATAATGCCGGGGATCACCCCGATAACCAGTACACTGATACAGGTAAATACCGCCAGTCCAAATGCGCCTTTATTGCGCTTACGCAGCGCCCACAGCCCACGTAAGTCCATCAGATAAAACGAGGAATAAATCAACACCACGCCCAGCGCGGCTGTCGGAACGTACTGCAATGGATCGGTCAGGAAAAACATCACAAACGCAATCATCAGCGCCGCCACAATAGACACCAGCTGAGATTTTCCGCCATTAGCATCATTCACCGCCGTGCGTGAACTGGCACCACTGATGGCAAACCCCTGTGAGAACGCAGAGGCCAGATTGATAATCCCCAATGCACGAAACTCTTGATCGGCATCGATATCATAACCATTGCGCGCGGCAAAACTGCGCGCCGTCAGCATCATGCTAACGAAGCTGACCACCGCCAAGTTCAGGGATGGCATCACCATATTACGCAGCAGCTCTAATGGGAAAACCGGCCATTGCACCACCGGTAATCCGGCCTGCACATAACCTATCGTCGCCACACCATGCTGACCCAAATCCAACAACCAGACCACAATGGCGGCCACAATCATCGCGACCAACGCATTTGGCCAGCGCGGGCGCAACCGACGACACACCAAAATGACCGCGAGTGTCAGAATGC
>JBOFCH010000243.1:0-2387 GCA_051645985.1 Plesiomonas sp.
AGAAAATGCGCCTGGTTTTCAGCCATCTTATCCGCCACGATAGAGCTTTCCGGACTGTTGCGAACTTTGCGGGCATAACGCATAACCCAGTAAACACAAATCACGTAGCCTACTAACAGCAAAATAACACGCAGCAAAATGCCCTGAGTAAAGGGGATCCCTGCGGCGTTGGCAGCAATGACGGTAGCAAATGGGTTAATGGTTGAGCCCAGCGTGCCAATGCCCGATCCCAATAACACTGTGGCGGCAGCGACCAGAGGATCAAAGCGGGCAGCCATCATGACGGGCACCAGCAACGTGTAGAAGGGGAGTGATTCTTCCGCCATCCCATAAATAGTACCGCCAGCAGCGAAGAGCGCCATCAGGATCGGAATCATCCACTCTTCCCGACCATTAAGGCGAGTTGTCACTCGTTCGATACCGGCATCTATTGCCCCGGTTTTATTTACTACTCCCAAAAATCCACCGATGATCAGGACAAACAGCGCGACATCAATCGCTCCCGCAGTGTAGGTTTGATGGTTGTACAAGCCGTCGATGGGCGCTAACAGGACAGCCGTAATACCCTGTGGTTGTGCCTCAACAGGTGCGTAAGTGCCTGCAACAGGAACTTCCTTTCCCAGTGCGGCATTTGTCACCATCTGATATTTTCCCGCAGGTACAATCCAGGTCATTGCCGCAACTAACGCAATCAGCACGAACAAGATGGTATAAGCGGTGGGAAATTTGAATTTACCCATAATGTGATCTCCATAATCACGGGCATACGCTACTCGTCGACGCATGCCCGTCAGGGTTAGTCGCCGAGAGTTGCTACCATCACCGCTTTAATGGTGTGCATCCGGTTTTCTGCTTCATCGAAAACAATAGAGTGGGCCGATTCAAAAACCTCTTCAGTAACTTCCAGTCCTTTGAGGCCGTAGGCCATCTCGATCTCGCGTCCTACTGTGGTGTGCTCATTATGGAAGGCGGGCAGGCAGTGCATAAATTTAACTTCAGGGTTACGCGTGGCAGTAATCACCTGTTGATTGATCTGATAAGGTGCCATCAGACTCACTCGTTCTGCCCAGGCTTCTTTTGGCTCTCCCATCGAAACCCAAACATCCGTATAGAGAAAATCAACGTCGTATACGCCTTCTTCCACATCCTCTGTCAGGGTGATTCTCGCCCCAGTCACGCTGGCGATCTCACGGCATTGTGTTACCAGCGTTTCATCTGGCCAGAAAGATTTTGGTGCCACCAGACGGATATCCATCCCCATTTTTGCAGCACCAACCATCAGCGAGTTCCCCATGTTATTTCGGGCATCACCAAGATACGCAAAGCTCAGCTCTGGCAGCGTTTTGCCTGGCGCATGTTCCAGCATGGTCATTAAATCCGCGAGGATCTGTGTCGGGTGAAATTCATTGGTCAGTCCGTTCCATACCGGAACACCAGCGAACTCACCTAATTCTTCAACGATATTCTGACCATAACCGCGATACTCAATACCGTCATACATGCGTCCGAGTACGCGAGCGGTATCTTTCATTGATTCTTTATGGCCGATTTGTGAGCCGCTGGGGCCGATGTAAGTCACCTGCGCACCTTGATCAAAGGCCGCGACTTCAAAGGCACAGCGGGTACGGGTAGAGGATTTTTCAAAAATCAACGCAATGTTTTTACCGACCAGCGTTTGTTTTTCGTTTCCAGATTTCTTGGCGGCTTTAAGATTGATAGCCAAATCAATCAGGTATTGAATCTCTGCTGGGGTGTAATCAAGCAGCTTAAGAAAATTACGGTTTTTCAGTGAAGTAGCCATGGGGATGTCCTTATAAAAATGGATCAAGCGTGGTTATGGGGGGTATCAAGGCGAATAAGAGTGCCTTTGTCTCCGGCGAGAATTTCCGGACCATCTGCAAGAGAGCCGATCCCTGCAATGCCCCGGCACTGACTAACAAACTTTGCGCAGGCGGTGACTTTCGGCCCCATAGACCCGGCATCAAACTGCATTTCGTTGAGTAATTCCGGCGTGACCTGGGCCAGCGGGCGTTGGGTTGGCTTGCCCCAGTCGAGATATACTGCGTCCGCATCAGTGAGGATCAACAAGGCGTCAGCATGGATCTGACTTGCCAGTAGCGCGGCTGAAAGATCTTTGTCGATAACCGCTTCAATCCCATGGTATCCATCGGCTTTTTCAACCACCGGAACACCACCGCCACCATTACAGATCACCAGATGATCGTGGGCGATCAGTGTCTGGATGGCATCCCGCTCGACGATGCGTTTAGGTTGTGGAGAAGGTACGACCCGGCGGAAAGAGTGACCATCTGCTTTGAAAACCCAGCCTTTTTCTGCCTGTAGTACCTGAGTCTGAGCGTGGTCATAAATTGGGCCGATGTACTTAG
>JBOFCH010000244.1:0-1826 GCA_051645985.1 Plesiomonas sp.
CGGGCGCTGGGCGCCGAGATCCAAAAAGCCTAACGCGGCAATGTCCAACATGGCGACAGAAAAACCGCGCGTAAATTCGGTCACCAGCAGCGCCATGATGTTAGGCAACACGGCATAGCGCAGAATATAGCCGCTGGAAGCGCCATCAAGACGAATGGCGGTAATGTGATCCTTTTCCATTTCATCGTGCACGGCGGTATAGACTGCACGCACAAAGCGCGGCACCAATGCCAGCCAAACGGCAAACATGGCATGCAACAATCCGGCCCCCATTAATGCCACCACGATGATGGCGATCAAAAGGGTTGGGATAGACAGTAGGGCATCCAGTGTATGGTTCAAAATTGAGGATTTAAGCCCCTTGGACATACCGGCCACGATCCCTATCAGGGTGCCGATAATCGAGGCGGAGCAAACTACCAGAAAGGCGCTACCAAAAGTCAGGCGAGTCCCGCAGATCAGGCGGCTGAAAATATCGCGCCCCAGATCATCGGTGCCGAAAAAGAACTCCACTTTGCCATTTTCCGCCCATGACGGCGGCATCAGCTCTTTGTCGATAAACTGAAAATTGGGCGCAAATGGAGCGATGTTGTGGCCGAAGACCGTCAGGATCAGTAAGAACAGCAGCCCGTAAAAGCCAATCATCGAGACGGTATCGCCGCGGTACAGATTCCAAGTATGTGTCAGACGGCTAGGCATTGCAGTACGGTGTGGCATATCAGTGAACCTCGTACCATTCTTTGCGGATCAGCGGATTAACCGCGGCACCGACCAGTTCCGACAGCACGCTGATAAAAATAACAGAGCTACCCACTACCACCACACCGGCAGAGATCGCGGCATAATCGTGCTGATTCAGTGCTTGGATCAGCCAGCGGCCAATCCCCGGCCAGCTGAAGACGGTTTCCGTGATCATGGCCAGGGTCAGCATAGTGGAAAAGAGCAGCCCCAGTTTGGGAATGATCGGGGGCAGGGCATTACGCAAAATAGCCCGACGCAAAATGGTCAGACGTGACCAACCGCGGGTGGCGGCTACCTTTACATACGGTTTATCTACCACCTGTTCGGTACTGGCGCGCATCAGGCGGATCACTTCGGTCGTTGGCGATAATGACAAGACGACCACCGGTAAAATCATGTGCATCACGGTGTTGTAAATAATCTGTTCACGGTACGGGGAATCGGATAACCAAGCATCGACCAAGATAAAACCGGTGACGCGCTCCACTTCATACAACAGGCTGTGCTGGCCAGAGATCGGCAGCCATCCCAGATGCAGGGAAAACAGCATGATCAACAAAATGCCCAACCAAAACACCGGAATAGAGAATCCGACCAGAGCAATGGCTGAGATGATGAAGTCTTGCCAGCGACCACGGCGTGCGCCTGCAATCAGACCTAGCGGAATACCGACGATCAGCGCCAGAATAAAAGCCAGCAGGCACAGCTCCAGCGTGGCAGGGAATACATTCAGCAATTGCTCACGCAGTGGATCACCGGTGACACTGGAGACGCCGAAATCGCCGTCACTCAGGGCTATCAGGTATTGGCGGTAACCGTCAAACCACGACAGATCAGATGGCGCGCCACCATAGCTTTTGAGCCAGTAGCCAATCAAGGTCAAGATCAGCACGGTGATCACCAACAGGCTGAGCCGACGCAGGGTGTAGATGATCATTGCTCAGGCTCCTGCCGGTAAACTTCGGAAAACGAGGTACTGCCAAACGGGCTGAGAACCAGTCCGTTCAGATCGGCGCGGTGCCCCTGCAAGCGCAGTGAGTGCGCAATCGGGATCACGGGGGTTTCCTCTTCCATAATGTGTAATG
>JBOFCH010000245.1:0-2049 GCA_051645985.1 Plesiomonas sp.
TAACGGGCATGCCGCTCGCGCTGCTCTTGCTGTTTGGCACGGAAAAATGCCGGTGATGGCCAGAAATCGTCGGCAAACACCCGCTGCTGCAAACGCTCGCACAGTGTCGAATTACCGCACAGCCAGCGCGATTCGAGCAAGTTGGTGGCCACGGTCAGATCCTGCAAGCCTTCATCCAAACACTCTTGCAGTGTGCGCACACTGTGGCCGACCGTCAGACGCAGATCCCACAGCAGAGTAATGAACTGACCAATTTGGGCAGCCAATACGTCATCCACCGGTTGAGCACTTAAGATCAGCAGATCGATATCCGACAGCGGATGCAACTCACCACGGCCATAACCACCGACCGCGACCAGCGTTAAGTCTGGATTATCGGCCAGTGCAAACTGCTGCCATAAGCTGCATAGCAGCACATCGATAAATGATGAGCGCTCAGCCACCAGCTCTGCCACCGGCTGACCGGCTGCAAATGCATCGGCCATGTGCTGGCGTTGCTGCTCCAATAACCGTTTCATGGCCGGTAATTGCATACCGGCAGCCTGTAGCTCATCGTTTAGAAGGTGGGGCATCAGACGCTCCTTGGTGGCGAAACACAGGATGACAGATGTAAAAAAAGCCGGAATTTTCCGGCTTTGTAAAGCACAAACTGTGGTGTCGAACGCTTAGGCTCCGACTCCGTTATGCAACACCCGTGGCAGTGTTTCATCGCTGCGCAGGGTCAGGATCTCACAGCCATCGGCGGTAACTAAAATAGTGTGCTCATACTGGGCTGACAGGCTGCGGTCTTTGGTTTTGACTGTCCAGCCATCGCCCATCAGACGTACCTGACGCTTGCCGGCGTTGATCATCGGCTCGATGGTGAACGTCATGCCTTCACGCAGAATAACGCCACTGTCATCGGCATCATAGTGCAGTACCTGTGGCTCTTCGTGGAATTCCGCGCCGATCCCGTGACCGCAGTACTCACGCACGATAGAAAAACCTTCGGCTTCGGCAAATTTCTGGATGGCCTTACCAATTTCACGCAGGCGCACGCCCGGCTTAACCAGCTTCAGTGACAGATACAGGCTTTCTTGTGTGATACGGCACAGACGCTCACCCAGAATGGTCGGTTTGCCAACGATGATCATCTTGGAGGTATCGCCATGGTAACCGTCTTTGATAACGGTAATATCGAAGTTGACGATATCGCCCTCTTTGAGGATCTTTTCGCCCGGAATGCCGTGACACACCACCTCGTTGACCGAGATACAGGTGGATTTCGGGAAGCCGTGGTAGTTCAGCGGCGCTGGAATCGCCTGCTGCACATTGACAATATAGTCATGACAGATTTTATCCAGCTCACCGGTAGTCACACCGGCCTTCACGTGCGGCTCGATCATCTCCAGCACATCGGCGGCTAAACGGCCGGCAACGCGCATTTTTTCGATTTCGTCTGCGGTTTTGATTGTAATAGCCATAAATAATTTTCCGGTATTCGCCGCGCGGGCGGCATCAGAGTCTGGGTGTATGGTAACAGGGCGTTGCCCGAGTTGAAAACCAATCTCAACAAAAAGCAATTGAATCTGGAGTTGGCAGCCAAATTATGGTATAAAGCGCGCCGGATTCCGTAAATTGTCAGTACTGACGCGGAACTCCCAAAGAACTCATGTGAAATATCACACACGTATCGATACCGTGCACCGGGGTGCTCTTGTTTTCTTTTATGAAGGCGAGAGTCGGTAGCAAGGGATACGTGGAGGCTTAACCCCAATTTATTTTCTGAGGAAAAACTCATGGCAACTGTTTCCATGCGCGACATGCTCAAGGCCGGTGTACACTTCGGTCACCAGACCCGTTACTGGAACCCAAAGATGAAGCCATTCATCTTCGGTGCGCGTAACAAAGTACACATCATCAACCTTGAGAAAACTGTACCAATGTTCAACGAAGCTCTGGCTGAGCTGAGCAAAATCGCTGCCCGTAAAGGCAAGGTTCTGTTTGTTGGTACTAAGCGCGCTGCAAGCGATGCAGTGAAAGAAGCTGCACACGGCTGCGATCAGTTCT
>JBOFCH010000246.1:0-2730 GCA_051645985.1 Plesiomonas sp.
AATCCAGCCAAGCAGCTCGGAAGGGCGGATAAACTTGTTAAAGTCATGCGTCCCTTTTGGCACCATACGCAGCAGATATTCGGCGCCGACAATCGCCAGCATGAAGGATTTCGGATTGCGGTTTAGCGTGGAGAAAAACACATGACCACCGGGTTTGACCAAGCGAGCACAAGCCTGAACGATGGACTCCGGATCGGGCACGTGCTCCAGCATTTCCATGCAGGTCACCACATCATACTGGCCGGCGTGTGCGTCGGCGTGCTCTTCCACGGTTTGCTGTAGATAGTTAACTTTCACGCCGCTTTCCAGTGCATGCAGGCGCGCCACTTGCAGAGGTTCGCTCCCCATGTCCAGACCGGTGACATTGGCGCCTTCGCGCGCCAGACTTTCCGATAAAATACCGCCGCCGCAGCCAACATCCAATACCTGTTTGCCAAACACGCCACCGGCGCGATCGAGGATATACTCAAGGCGCAACGGATTAATACGGTGCAGGGGTTTGAATTCCCCTTCCAGATCCCACCAGGTTGAGGCGACGGCTTCAAATTTGGCGATTTCCTGATGATCGACGTTCAGCGTTTTTTGCATGGCTACACAGCATCCATTCATACGACAATAATTACGTTGATTATACCTAATTCAGACGACAAGCTGTATCTTTGCCAACCCATGCGCGGTGCTGGTGTGTTTGGCCGTTTTTAGTTTGCCTTGGAAAACCCGTTGTGCGATCCGGTTCGGCGTCTTGTTTTTGATACGCTGGGCGTAAACTTTGCTTTTATGGTATAGTCTTACACCTTTTTCATCCGGTCAGACGACAATTAGCTGAGGGAATGTGGCGCCATGAGCGACCTAGCCAAAGAAATCACGCCGGTCAATATCGAAGAAGAGCTGAAAAGCTCCTATCTGGACTATGCAATGTCCGTGATTGTCGGACGCGCCTTACCAGATGTGCGTGACGGCCTTAAGCCGGTTCACCGCCGTGTCTTGTACGCCATGAGCGTACTCGGTAATGACTGGAACAAACCATATAAGAAATCGGCCCGTGTGGTCGGTGACGTGATCGGTAAATATCACCCCCACGGTGACAGTGCTGTTTACGACACCATCGTACGTATGGCGCAGCCTTTCTCACTGCGTTACATGTTGGTCGATGGACAGGGGAACTTCGGTTCTATCGACGGCGACTCCGCCGCAGCGATGCGTTACACCGAAGTGCGCATGGCCAAGATCGCCCACGAACTGCTGGCCGATCTGGACAAAGAAACCGTTGATTACGTACCAAACTACGACGGCAGCGAGCAGATCCCGGCAGTACTGCCGACTAAGATCCCGAACCTGCTGGTGAACGGCTCCTCCGGTATCGCCGTAGGTATGGCAACCAATATTCCGCCGCACAACTTGGGCGAAGTGATTGACGGTTGCTTGGCCTATATCGAAAACCCAGAGATCACCATTGATGAGCTGATGGCTTATATCCCGGGTCCGGATTTCCCAACCGCGGCAATCATCAATGGCCGTCGTGGGATTGAAGATGCATACCGTACCGGCCGCGGCAAAGTGTATATGCGCGCCCGCGCCGAGGTGGAGGCCGATGAAAAAACTGGCCGTGAAACCATCATCGTGCACGAGATCCCGTATCAGGTGAACAAAGCGCGCCTGATCGAAAAGATCGCCGAGCTGGTAAAAGACAAGAAAGTTGATGGGATCAGCGCCCTGCGTGATGAGTCTGACAAAGACGGCATGCGCATTGTGATTGAAATCAAACGTGATGCTGTGGGTGAAGTGGTACTGAACAATCTGTACTCGCAAACCCAGCTGCAAACCACCTTTGGTATCAACATGGTGGCCTTGAGCCAAGGTCAACCTAAGCTGTTGAACCTGAAAGACATGCTGGAAGCGTTCGTGTTGCACCGCCGTGAAGTGGTGACACGCCGTACCGTGTATGAACTGCGTAAAGCCCGCGATCGTGCTCATATTTTGGAAGGTCTGGCGGTTGCGCTGGCCAACATCGATGAAATTATCGAGCTGATCCGCCGTGCTCCAACGCCGTCCGAAGCGAAAGCTGGCTTGGTGGCGCGTGGTTGGGATCTGGGCCACGTTTCCGTCATGCTGGAAGCCGCGGGTGTGGACGCTGCGCGTCCTGACTGGCTGGAGGCCGAGTTCGGTATCCGTGATAACCAGTACTTCCTGACTGAGCCGCAAGCGCAGGCAATTTTGGATCTGCGTCTGCATAAGCTAACTGGTCTGGAGCACGAGAAGCTGCTGGACGAGTACAAAGAGCTGCTGGCACAAATTGCTGAGCTGTTGCATATCCTGCAAAGCCCAGAGCGTCTGATGGAAGTGATCTGCGAAGAGCTGACCAGCATTCGCGCTCAGTTTGGCGATCAACGCCGTACTGAGATCACGGCTAACAGCGCTGATATCAACATCGAAGACCTGATCAATCAGGAAGATGTGGTAGTTACGCTGTCGCACGAAGGTTATGTGAAGTATCAGCCGCTGACGGAGTATGAAGCACAGCGCCGTGGTGGTAAGGGCAAGTCCGCGACTAAGATGAAGGAAGAAGACTTTATCGAACGTCTGCTGGTGGCCAACACCCACGACACCATTTTGTGCTTCTCCAGCCGTGGCCGTCTGTACTGGCTGAAAGTGTACCAGCTGCCACTGGCTAGCCGTGGTGCGCGTGGCCGTCCGATTGTGAACTTGCTGCCGCTGGAAGACAACGAACGT
>JBOFCH010000247.1:0-6638 GCA_051645985.1 Plesiomonas sp.
AACTCTTCAATTTAAAGTTTGTTGCTCGAATAAACTGGCAAATAAATTGTTCAGTCACTCGTTTAACGTAATATCTTTTGGATATCAGCCTTCTCAAACGAGTGCCCACACAGATTGTCTGATTAATTTTTTAAAGAACAATGTCGCTACACGTCCGATTTGCTTTCGCGTTTCGTTCCGTGCCGACAGGGAGCGCATTATAGGGAGGTGGCGAAAAGACGCAAGCGTTAATTGGCACATTTTTATCGGTTCTTTACTGAGTGCGCACTTTTCATCCAAACTCATCGTTTTTTCTTATTTCGTGCACCGATTTGACCCAACGCTTGTTGGCGAGCGCGTTGTTTATCCGAACCACGACGGCGTGCTGGAGTTAGCTCTCGAGTTAAATCTGGCTCAAATCCTGGATACCACTGCTGTGGCAAACGCGTATCCAGTAAACCTTCAATCGCTTCCAGTAAACGCTGATCTGCCTCGTTATACAAACTGATGGCTAACCCTCGGTGACCGGCTCGCCCAGTACGGCCAATGCGGTGCACATAATCCTGTGCACTGAAAGGTAGCTCCAAGTTGATCACACAGGCCAGTTGCGTGATATCTAAGCCACGTGCCGCCACATCGGTGGCCACCAACACACGCACAGCCCCTTCGGCAAAATCAGCTAAAGCCCGATCGCGCACCGCTTGTGACAAATCAGCGTGCATCGGCCGAGCGGCGATTTGCTGCTGTTGCAGTTGACTCGCGACGTTATCACAGCCTTCACGAGTGCGACTGAACACCAAAACCTGAGGCCAATTTTCGGTTTGTAGCAGGTGCGTCAACAAGGCCAGCTTACGCTCACTGTCGATCACATATACTCGCTGTTCAATGTGTTCCGCCGGCGTGCTGTTATTGCTAATATCGATGCGTTGTGGTGAACGCAGCATGTTTCCCGCCATGCGGTGGATGTCTGCACTCAAGGTTGCCGAAAACAACAGCGTCTGACGCTCCGGTGCAACCTGACGCACCACATCACGGATCTCATCACGAAAGCCCATGTCTAACATCCGATCAGCCTCATCGAACACCAAGAAACGGACATCGCGCAAATGCACCACGCGCTGACGCAGATAATCGAGCAAACGTCCTGGTGTAGCGATCAGAATATCAGCACCGGCTTTCAACTCACGTGACTGAGTAGCCAGACAGGCGCCGCCGTACACGACGACACTGCGCAGTTCGGTGCCTTGAGTGAACGCCGCAATATTATCTTGAACTTGTCGAGCCAGCTCACGGGTAGGCACTAGGATCAGCGCGCGCGGTGCAGCGCCAGCCGGTTGATTCAACAATTGCTGAATGATCGGCAAGGCAAATGCCGCGGTTTTACCCGTGCCGGTTTGTGCGCTAGCCAGAATATCTTGCCCCTGTAAAATCAGCGGGATTGCATGTTGCTGGATCGGCGTGGGCTGCTGATAACCCAGCTGTGCCAGCGTGTGCAATAAAGGAGCAGCTAAGTTCAAGGAGGAAAAAGACATACGCACCATTTCTCGGTCAGTAAAACAGCGCGCGATTGTACCTGTGTCCACTCCCCCACGCCACTATCAAGAACAAGCTCGAGCGGCTACGTAATGTCTGACATAACCCCACACCGGTGGTGTGCACTATATTTGCTATATTTAATTTATTTGCAGAGTTTGCAGATACATTTATTAGCATCTGTTTATTTGAAATTCCAGCCAGAGATTATGATACTTTTCTCTCTGTCTCTTTACCGATCTCCAATATGAATTTTATCTCTTTTCGCACAGAGTTCTCTGTTATTCGTCATGAGCTTCTGGACTCTCTGGGAAAAATCAAAACCGGCGATTTTTCATATAGCAACGTATTGTCAGCGGTATGCTCGGTCGGATTAGCTATCTTGGTCTGTCATCTGCTGCACATGGAGTACTCAACGTGGGCAGCATTCAGTGCTTATGTGATTATGCGGCCGGTCTTTCACCAAACGTGGCATCGCGGGCTGCTGCGGATCGTCGGGACATTGCTCGGTGCGACCTGCGCCATACTATTTTTATGGCTGTGTGGTAGCGAATTGAGTCTACTGCTGTTATGTGCAGCTATCTTGCTGGTGAATACCGCCACGGCGTACTACACCAACGTGGCATCCGATGAATATAACTATGCTATTTTATTTTTCGGACTCACCTTCACCCTGATTATTAGCTATGCCTATGTCTATCCAGATACCGACATATTCCATATTGGCATGATGCGCACGGGCGATGTCATGATTGGCTCCCTATCAACCATTGCCGTAGGCATGCTGATCCAACGTTTCTGGCCACCGCTCAGCGCTTCATCAACTGCGGCGAAAACTGCATCAGAGAGTCACACACCTCTTCCCGCACGCCCAAACACCACCGCTCAGCCCAATAAACTCAATGCCAGCGCCTTAGCTTGGCCATTTAGCCATTTGCATTTCCTGTTTGCCCTCTTGGCCGGGATCACCATCACCTTGATGCCGCTGTCTACCCTTGTGCATCACAACTCACTGTTCATTCAGGCCGCAGTCAGTATTCTGGCTGTATCCAACCAACCTCGCTCGATACAAGCGGATGATTTACCTATCTCGACGGCACGCAAGCTGATTTACCGAGCTACCGGCTGCTTTCTCGGCGGGATCGCGGGCATTCTCTGTAATTTACTCAGTGTTGCGGCCGACTCTTACGCACTGTTACTGCTGCTAACACTACTCGGTACCGCCTTTGGCCGTATTATTCAAGACAGCAGTAAAACCGCCTCGTATGTCGGAACACAATTTACCGTGGGCTTGCTGATGGTATGTGTGCACGACACCACCCAGTTGGTTAATGATAGTTATGGGATCTACCGCTTCGCCGGCGTGCTGATGGGGTTTGTTATTTTTGTCCCGGCACTATTTATTTTTGCCAATCTGTTTTACCGCTACGGCCATCATTCTGATCATCCAACGTAAAGACACTGAATTGGCCTTGAGCACCGCAGCCGATCATGGCTGCGGTTTCACTGATGCTATATCCCGCTGATGAATAACTTAATATACGTCACTCAACGTCTGTCGCCACGCCGGTTGCTCATCAGCAAAAGCCCAATAAGTGGTAATGGCACAAATGGCCTCATCACGAAATGCTAATAAAGAGGTGGCAAAGAAGTGGTCATCACAATCAGGGCTGATGACATGGGTGATGCTGAGCACTTGCCCATTATCCAGCACATTTATAGTATGCGGAATAAAGCGCCACGCGCCCGGAAAGTGCTCATTCACCGTAATGAAACGCTCCCGCCCAGCAAAAACTTCTCGACTGGTAGGCCAGACAACGGAAACATCCTCCGTCAGTAAAGTGCCGGCGGTCTGAAACTGTCCCTGATCAAAATAGGCCCAAAACTGCTTTACTCGCTCGATCTTCTGCTGCTGATCCACTCGTCACCTCCACTGTTCAGATGCCGTTAATGACGCCATCCCGTCATTACAAAATGTGCCATTAAGGTCCACGTAATCCGTCAAGATTGTTACATAGCACGCGGCATGCTGTCGGTGATTTGTATGGTTTCGTGTCTTCGCTTCCGAAAACCCATCTTGTCACATCAACATCGCACTGCTACTGCCCCACAATTGACACATTTTTTCACCCTTATTTGCAGAGAAAAACGGGGCGATCCCGTATAAACACGTTCATCTGTAGCGTCCTAACACAGGCATGAGCCATGCAAGACATCTATATCGCCACGTTCATCTTTCAGAAAAAAGAGTACGACGACGAGTTCTACGCGCTGGATGATAAAATTGCCGAGTATGCCAAACAAAGCGAAGGTTATCTGGGCGATGAAAGCTATGAAAACCCGCAAACTGGCCAGTTGATTAACTTGTATTACTGGCAAGGCAAAAAAGGTATGGAAGAGGTGATCCACTACAAATTGCACCGTGAAGCCAAATCCAAACAAGAACGCTGGCTCAAGGGTTACCAAGTGACGATTTCCAAACTGGAATCCGCCTAC
The DNA here is from genome assembly GCA_051645985.1 of Plesiomonas sp. Taxonomy (GTDB): domain Bacteria; phylum Pseudomonadota; class Gammaproteobacteria; order Enterobacterales; family CAMTGL01; genus Plesiomonas. The sequence continues at coordinate 4,009 of JBOFCH010000247.1, forward strand.
AATGATGGTGTATTGCCACACCCACTGGCTCACCTTAAACAGCGTTAACGTTTCCCACACCAGTAGAAAACGCTCAGCAAAAAGGCGCCCTATCGGCGCCTTTTGTCACATGCAACGTTGAGTTTTAGGCTTTCAAGACAATATCATGCAGCTCATGCAAACTACTGACTTGATAATTAGGCGAAATATGTGCCGGCGGCGTCTGCTGAGTACGGTTTAACCAACAGGTATGCAAACCGGCATTGAACCCACCCAGAATATCCGAGTCAGGATTGTCACCGACCATCAGTACCTTGTCACGCACCGGATCCCCCATCAGAGTCAGCGCATGCTCGAAAATCTTGCGATCGGGTTTAGCCACTCCGACCTCTTCTGACACAACCAAAATGTCGAAGTGATCCTGCAATCCAGTATTTTCCAGCCGCACCTGCTGTAATTCGGTAAATCCGTTGGTAATAATGCCCAGATTCACTCGCCCTTTTAAGTTATCCAACAATTGCACCGCGCCATCCAGCGGCGTGCAAATTTCCGCCATCGCTTGCTGAAACGCATTGTTCAAGATTTGCGGGGTAACCTGCAAACGCGCAGCCCATTGTGAGAAACGCCTCGTCTGCAAATCGTGTGAGGTAATATTCCCGTTTTGGTATTCCACCCACAGAGGCTTGTTCAACAGCTCATACTCGGCATAATCCTGACGGGAAAAATCGATACCGAAACCGGCAAACATCTGTTGCAGTCCGCTGAATGAGTCAAAATGAAACAGAGTTTCATCCGCATCAAACAACACCCATTCATATTCAGCTACCATGATCTCTTCCCTACTCCGGATCACTTTTTTTGAACCCCTGAGCATATGCCAACCCTTGGTGAAATTCAAACCGTGACTGAGCGGCTCTATTTATCAATGCATGACCTATTGTGTTAGCCGATCAGCGTGGCGGCGTTATGATCCAGACACCGCGAGCATCAAGGGGCGCGCCTGCAATCCCCCCATCAACTGCGCTACCACCGCGTTGAGGGTAGCGCTGTCGGGGTGACATTTTGCTACCGTCACTAGCCCTTGAAGCCCTGTGATCAGGTATAAGGTCAACACGTTAATATCACACTCAGCCGCCAGCTCCCCTTGCTGTACCGCCCGTGTTAGCACATCTCGCAAGTCTTGCTCCATGTTGCGATAAATTTGTGCCAACTGAGCGAGTAACGCCTCGTCTTCACCGAGTTCTAACAGGCTACGCGTGACCAGACAGACCCCTTGCACCATTTCCCCAGCCACATACTCCAGATAGCGATGCAGAGCAATCAGTGGCGAGCGACCTTCAGACAACATCGCCTGACGAAAATGGCTCCGCCCAGCAACATAATGCTCAATCGCCGCCATAAAAAGGCCACGTTTATTACCAAATGCCGCATAAATACTGCCGGGATGCAAACCGGTTGCTGCCACCAATTGCTGCATTGTGGTTTTGCTGTAACCATGAGCGCGGAATATTTCCATCGCCTGCTCTAATACGGCTTCACGATCAAATTCAGCGCTGCGCATTAATCCGCATCCTTCAACGTTTTTCAGTTTGTTGATTATCGACCAATGGAATTCCTCCCACGGACGAATTCCATCACACTTTCGTTAGGGCATAAAGCGCCCGCACGCTTCGGGCTGCCCTTTCCGTTCATGCGTACAGTCTACCCCAGCACATGCTGCCGACCAAATATTCTTGAATGATCATTCAAAAAAGACTTGCGCCAAAACCGAAAACAATCTTGAATGTTTGTTCAATAACTCTCATGACGAGCGACACACAATGAATACGCTGTTAGAACCTTATACACTCAACGCCAGTCTGACATTGGCTAACCGATTTGTTATGGCCCCGATGACACGTTGCATGGCGGCCGAAGGTCTGCTGGCTACGCCCGAGATGGCGGCATACTATGCCCGCCGAGCGGATATGGGATTGATCATTTCAGAAGCGGTGTTAATCCGGCCCGATGCGCAGGGTTATCCAAACATGCCGGGCATTTATACTGACGCGCAGATCGCAGCATGGCGTAAAGTGACCGATGCAGTCCATGCCCGTGACGGTAAAATCATGGCTCAGTTGCTGCATGTCGGCCGAGTTTCGCATCCCTATTTCCACGGTCAGACGCCGATCGCACCATCTGCCATTGCACTAGAGGGGTCACTGCCACGCATGCGTGAACTGACCTACCCAGTGCCACGCACGCTGACCCAGGCTGACATTAACCAGTTGGTACACGATTTTGCGACAGCCGCTGAAAATGCCATGCGCGCAGGCTTTGATGGCGTGGAGATCCACGGCGCTAATGGATATTTAATCGATCAGTTTCTGCACTATGACACCAACCGCCGTGAGGACGAATACGGTCAGACGCCCGCACAGATGAGTCGCTTTGCGCTGGCTGTTGTGGATGCGGTCAGTGAACGGATCGGCGGTCAGCGGGTCGGGATCCGACTCTCGCCCGCCGCGTATGTCTTGATCCAACCCGATGCGCGAGATCGCGCGGTATTTGACTACCTGCTACAAGAGTTAGATCAACGTTCATTAGCTTATTTGCATGCCGCTATCAATGACGATACCGTGGCAATTGATTACCTAAATGGGCGAGTCAGC
>JBOFCH010000248.1:0-3859 GCA_051645985.1 Plesiomonas sp.
ATACCAAAGGCGCAGCCAAGCCGATCGCCTTTGCCGAAGATACTTGTGTGCCACCGGAACATCTGGCGGATTATATTGCCGAGTTTCGTGAGTTGCTCGATAGCCGTGGCTTGCGCTATGGCATGTTTGGGCATGTGGATGCGGGTGTGTTGCATGTGCGACCGGCGTTGGATTTGTGCGATCCGCAGCAGGAGCGCCTGATGAAAGAGATCTCTGATCAGGTGGTAGCGCTGACGGCAAAATATGGCGGGTTGATGTGGGGCGAGCACGGCAAGGGTTTTCGTTCTGAATATAGCCCGCTGTTTTTCGGTGAGGCCCTGTGGGCAGAGCTGCAACAGATTAAAACCGTGTTTGATCCGGACAACCGCTTGAATCCAGGGAAAATTTGTACCCCGCTGAAAGCTGGGGCCGAGCTGGTGCAGGTCGATGGGGAAAAGCGCAGCTGGCACGATCGCAAAATTCCGCTCAAGGTGCGTGAGTCATACCGCGGAGCGCTGGAGTGTAATGGCAACGGGCTGTGTTTCAACTTTGATACCTATAGCCCGATGTGCCCATCGGTAAAAATTACTCGTGATCGGCGGCATTCGCCAAAAGGGCGAGCGACATTGGTGCGTGAATGGCTGACGCTGCTGGCCGAAGAGGGGGCCGATGTGCTGGGAATTGAACAGCAATTGGCTGGATCTTCGTTCAGTTTTCGTGAGCTGGTGGATAAAACGCGCTATACGCTGGCAGCGCGACGTGGTGAATATGATTTTTCCCATGAGGTGAAAGAGGCGATGGCCGGTTGTTTAGCCTGTAAAGCCTGCTCGACTCAGTGTCCGATCAAAATTGATGTTCCTGCCTTTCGCGCCCGTTTTTTACAGCTGTATCACACCCGTTATTGGCGTCCGGTGCGTGATTACATGATTGGCACCGTGGAGCAGTATGCCCCACTGATGGCCAAGGCACCGAAGTTGTTCAATGCGGTGATGAAGCCGGCATGGGTTCGCACGTTGACCGAGAAAACCATCGGCATGATTGATGTGCCCCAGTTGTCTGTTCCGACGTTGCGTGAGGCGCTGACGGGCCATACGGCGTTGGCATTTTCGCTGGAACAATTACAGGCACTGTCGGAGCAGGAAAAAGCCCGCTATTTGTTGGTGGTACAAGATCCCTTTACCAGTTTCTATGATGCGCCGGTGGTTGCCGATTTTATCCGGCTTGCAGAGCATCTGGGCTTTAAACCGGTGCTGCTGCCGTTTAAACCTAATGGTAAACCGCAACATGTGAAAGGATTTTTGCGCGAGTTTGCCCGTACAGCCGCCGGTACTGCTGAGTTTTTAAATCAGCTGGCGCAGCTGGGGATCCCGCTAGTGGGCGTCGATCCGGCTCTGGTGCTGTGTTATCGCGATGAATACGGTGAAGCGCTGGGGGATACACGCGGTGATTTTAACGTGCAGCTGGTGCATGAGTGGCTGCGACCGCATTTGGCCGCATTGCCGCCATTGGCGAAATCGTCCGACGTCTGGTATTTGCTGGGGCACTGCACCGAGAGTACGGCGTTGCCACAAAGCGCGGCGGACTGGAAAGCCATTTTTGCGCACTTTGGGGCCGAGTTGCAGGCCGTGAATGTCGGTTGCTGCGGAATGGCGGGCACCTATGGTCACGAAGCGAAAAATCGAGAAAACTCCGCCGGAATTTATCGCCTGTCTTGGCAGCCTCAGCTGAAAATTCGCCCACTTAATCGCTGCTTGAGTACCGGTTATTCGTGCCGTAGTCAGGTAAAACGCATGGAGAACGCGCATATTTTGCATCCGGCACAGGCATTGTTGTCTATGCTGCGGAGTAGTCATTATCATCTTGAATGATGTTATTTGACCTATGTTATTTGAATTTAGTGGGTTAACCGGGCATTCTTCATACAAGCCGTAACGCAAAACGTAACCGTAAACAGTTAATTTAAAGCAGGTTGAGTACTATGAACATATGGACGCGTACAGCAACGCTGGATCAACTAAATGCGATGGGACAACGTTGCATGGTAGGACATGTGGGGATTGAGTTTACGGCAATCAACCCAGATTCGCTGGAAGCGGTCATGCCTGTTGACCAACGCACCACGCAACCATTCGGCCTGTTGCACGGAGGGGCATCGGTAGTACTGGCGGAGACGCTGGGATCGGTGGCCGGTTATCTGTGTACGGAAGGTCAGGAGCAGGTGGTCGGTCTCGAAGTGAATGCCAATCACCTGCGCGCCATCCGCCGCGGAATGGCGCGGGGCGTATGCAAGGCACTGCATGCGGGTCGTCGGCATCAGGTTTGGCAGATAGAGATTTTTGATGACCAAAACCGGTTATGTTGCAGTGCGCGTTTAACGACCGCGGTGGTGAATGAATCGTCGCGAAGCGAATAGCGGTGCACTGATTATCAGGTGTAGAAATGACTCTCCGAAGACACCCTGAGAGTGCTATCTGGCACCGCAGGGAATGAAGAGAGGGCGAGGCCACCAAAAGAACATGAAAAGCGAGAGCATAAAAAGAGAGCGCAGGATGCGATCTTTTGGCCGAAAGGCCGAGACATCAAATACTGGGCGCAGTGTGGCGTGACACCGTGCCCAAAAATCGGTTGGGATTACAGCGTTCCGCGCTTACAGCGCTTGATCTGGCGGCGACGGCAGGTTCTACGTCGATTGCTCATATCTGTAAACGCATCTTCATGTTCTTCACGTATGTGGCGAAGTTTTTCTGCCCGGATCACTTCCTGTAGCATTAACTCCTGTTCCAGCCAAGTATCGACTACTGGTTTCATGGCTGACGATCCTCAAAAAGAATATCTGGTGGTTGTGCGGGCTGGTATGACGAAAATCCGTCAGCCCGCGGGGAATCTACCATATTTTTAGCTGGGGTAAATGGGTTAAGGTGAATTTGTGATCCGGCAGACAGGTTTCTTTCAATGTGTCAGGAAAGGCTCATGCAAGTTAACGATGTGCAGGTAAAAGGAGCAATCAGCGCCCTGTGGCTAGATGGTCAGGGTGGCGCTCTGCCTATTGAAAAGAAAGCGGGAACCCTTAGTGAATCAGGGCCAGTATGGCTGCATCTGGATTACAGTCAGCAGGACTCGGCTAACTGGATCCGTGAAACGGGATTGTTGCCGGACAATGTGAAAGATGCGTTGTTAGGGGAAAGCTCCCGCCCACGATTAACCCGGCTGGGTGAGGGGATTTTGATCACTTTGCGCAGCATCAATTACAACAATGACGAGCGCCCAGATCAAATGGTAGCGCTGCGGGCCTATGTCAGCCGCGATTTGATTGTCTCCTCCCGTCGCAGACGCCTATTTTCCGTAGAGGATTTGGAGCGCGATCTGTGGAAGGGTAACGGGCCGACTAATAGCAGCGAATGGGTGGTGGACGTTTGTGATTGCATGACTGATTACGCCTCGGAGTTTATTGATGATTTACACGAAGTGATCATCGAGCTGGAAGATGGCCTGTTAGAGCACAAAATCCCCGATCGCGGCCGGTTGGCATTGATCCGTAAGCAGTTGATTGTCCTGCGTCGATACCTGTCACCGCAGCGTGATGTGTACTCGCGTATTTCGGCAGAGAAGATTAGTTGGTTTGATGACGATGACAAGCGGCGGATGCAAGAGGTTTCAGAGCGTCTTGGCCGGACGCTGGACGATCTGGATGCAGCAATTTCCCGGACCTCGGTATTGGCGGATGAAATAGCTAACCTGCTGGCGGATGCGATGAATCGGCGGACTTATGCGATGTCATTGTTAGCCATGATGTTTTTGCCTATCTCATTTTTAACGGGTTTGTTTGGCGTGAACTTAGAGGGGATCCCCGGCGAAGGTTTTGCCGGTAGTTTTCTGCTGT
>JBOFCH010000249.1:0-2898 GCA_051645985.1 Plesiomonas sp.
AATCCTAGGCCTTGGCTGCTGCCGGCTGGCCCTTCCAAACCTTGCGGATCGTGGATAGTTTGACCCAAGATCTGGTAACCACCACAAATGCCGATCACTTTACCGCCGTAGCGCAGGTGGTGGGCAATCTCGTGATCCCAACCGTTTTGCCGGATGAAGGCTAAATCATCTCTCACCGATTTGGTGCCGGGAATAATCACTAAATCGGCCGCAGGCCACGCTTGTCCTTGGGCGACAAACTGCAGATTCACCTGAGGGTGAGCGCGTAAGGCATCAAAATCGTTATGGTTACTGGTTCGCGTGAGTACCGGAACGACCACGTTTAGCTGGGTTTCGCCAGTGATTTGGGCGGCGCTAATAGCATCTTCGGCTTCCAGATGCAGGTTATGCAGGTAGGGCAATACGCCAAATACCGGTTTGCCGGTTGTCTGCTCTAGCCACGCAAGGCCGCTGTGCAGCAGGGTGATATCGCCCCGAAAGCGGTTGATGACAAAGCCTTTGACTCGCGCCTGCTCCGAGGGAGAAAGTAATGCCAATGTGCCATACAGATGGGCAAAAACGCCGCCTTTATCGATGTCAGCGATGATAATGACCGGAACATCGGCTTCTTCGGCAAACCCCATATTGGCAATATCCCGATCGCGCAGGTTGATTTCTGCTGGGCTGCCGGCCCCTTCAATGATGACTGCTTCGTAGTGGTCAGTCAGGTAATGGAAGGATTCAAGGACTTTGGCCAGTAGCGCCGGTTTATGGTGGTGGTAGACCTGCGCTTCCATATTGGCAAACACTTTGCCTTGCACAATTACCTGTGCGCCCACATCGGTACTGGGTTTGAGCAGCACCGGATTCATGTGGATGCTGGGTGGAATGCGGCAGGCTTGGGCTTGTACTGCTTGTGCGCGGCCAATTTCCCCACCTTCGGCGCTGACAGCGCTGTTGAGCGCCATGTTTTGTGACTTGAATGGTGCTACGCGATAGCCGCGCCGCTGTAATACTCGGCAGAGTCCGGTGACGAAGGCACTTTTCCCTGCATCGGAAGTCGTTCCCTGTACCATCAGGGTAAAGGCGGCGGTGTGATCAGACATGCGTAGGCTCCGAAAGAGAGGACATTCAAACAAATAGGGTAAAGAAAAGCGCTACCTTACCGCAAACTTACAGTTTTGTGATCGGGAAGTTTTGAGGAGGGAAAGGAGGACGGAAAGTTTGGGGCGATGGATTGTGTTGCCGCTGAAAACTGGCAAAGTGTACCAGATAAGCTGCGCAGGATTGCCGACTGCGTACAGAGAGCCATAACAAAATATGACAGAAGGAAGTTCAACGGTGGATGATCGTCATCAGGCGCGTCAGCAGCGCCTTAAAGAAAAAGTGGATGCCAAGGTTGCCAATGCGCAGGAAGAGCGTGGTTTATTGCTGGTATTAACTGGCAACGGCAAAGGCAAAACCACGGCGGCGATGGGGACGGTGACCCGAGCTGTCGGGCACGGGCAGAAGGCCGGCGTGGTGCAATTTATCAAAGGGAATTGGGATAATGGTGAGCTGAATTTGTTGACGCCATTGGGGGTTGAATTTCAGGTGATGGCGACCGGTTTTACTTGGGAGACGCAAAATCGTGAAACCGATAGGGCGGCCGCGCAAGCAACCTGGCAGCATGCGCAGCGGATGTTGGCCGATCCGAATCTGGATCTGGTGGTGCTGGATGAGCTGACTTATATGGTGCAGTACGACTATTTACCGTTAGAGGAGATTGTTACTGCGTTAGCGCAGCGCCCGAGCGAGCAGAGCGTGATCATTACCGGACGCGGCTGTCATCGAACATTATTGGAGATGGCCGATACCGTCACCGAGATGCGGCCGGTCAAGCATGCGTTTAATGCGGGATTGAAAGCACGGCGCGGTATTGATTGGTAATTCCCGCCTCATTTTTGTTGGGACATATGGCGGTTCGGGCGGGTCATCAAAGTCGCTTTGGGTTGACTACGATGACCCGCCTTGCGTGCTATGGGCGCGTCAGTGGCAAATGTAGGTTGACTATCCCATCTTCGAGTTGCATTTCGGTTTGAAAGCCCAAGTGTTGTGCCAATCGGATCATACCTTGATTGGCCGGCATGGTGATCCCGCTGAGGCGCTGTAATCCACTGTCGCGGGCATAGCGGATCAGTTTTTCCATCAGTAGGCGACCAATGCCTAAGCCTTTAAGATCGGAGCGGACTAATATGGCAAATTCGGCATCAAGTTGGTCGGGATCGGCCAAGGCGCGAGCGACGCCAATGATCTCCTGCTGATGGCCTAACTGGCGGATCGCCACAAAGGCCATTTCGCGATCGTAATCAATCTGGGTCATGTGGGCCAGATCTTCATGACTGAACTCCCCGACCTCACTGAAATAGCGTCGGTACAGATCTTCGCGCGTGACATTGGCGATAAAGGCGCGATGCAGTGGCTCGTCTTCCGGCAAGATTGGGCGCAGCATGCATGGCTCACCTTGTTTTAAATGGGCAATCTCCTCAAGCTCTTTGGGATAAGGGCGAATAGCCAAGCGACGCTGTGGATCGCCTTGCGGTGGTGCTAGCTGCATGGCGACATCCAATAAGATCATGTCACTGCCCGATGCCAGTAGTGGGTGGATATCTAATGCACTGACCATCGGGCAATCAAGGATCAGATAGGACACCTGTACCAGCAAGCGGCTTAATGCGCCAATATCGAGCTGGGTTCGGTTACGGATCTTGCCGCGCTTGAGCGCGCTGATCACCAGATAGCGCGCCAGCGTCAGATTCAAAGGCGGCAGCGCGACAACCGCATCGTTTTCCATCTGCCATTCCGAACCGCCTTCCCCAAGCAAAATAATCGGGCCGAAGACCGGATCGGTGATCACTTTGATCCGCAGCTCTTGTGTGC
>JBOFCH010000250.1:0-4439 GCA_051645985.1 Plesiomonas sp.
ATGATTGTTATCTTATTATTCATAGGGTTGTCAGTTTTAGTTTGTGTTATGGCATATGTACTCAGTGTTAAAATAAGCAATCCAATTAAAGTCATTTCTGAACAAGCTGCAATATTATCCACTGGTGATTTAACCGGCAATGCACTGGCTATAAAAATCAACAATGGATATTTTGGAGGTGACGAGATTGGTCATCTGGCAAATGCATTTGTCAATATGAAGAATAGACTACACGAGTTAGTCTGTGAGGTTATATCATTAACTTATAAATTGAATAGCTCACTGAAGAATGTTAGTGATATTGCGAGTAAAACATCACTGAATATATCTGCTCAACAAGATGAAATATCTAAATTAGCTACGGCAATTAATGAAATGCATAGTGCTGTTCAATCTGTCGCAATCAATACGGCAGATGCTGCTACTGCCGCTATCGAAGTATCAAAAACAACATGTCATGGTAAAATAGTAGTAGAATCAGTCGAGGAAGAAACTAATGATATAGTTTCTGAATTAGAAAAAACATATCTAATAATACAGAATCTGGAAAGAGATAGTAGTAATGTCAATATGATAACGGATGTTATTCGTACGATTGCAGATCAAACTAATCTCCTAGCTTTAAATGCTGCGATTGAGGCCGCTCGGGCGGGAGAACAAGGGCGTGGCTTTGCTGTTGTTGCCGATGAGGTTAGGGCATTAGCGCAAAAAACACAAAACTCTACAGATGAAATCAGCGAACTTATCTCTAACTTACAAAAAAATGCTAGAGCTAGCCAAGAGGCTATGTTGGTTAATAGGAAAAAAATTGGAGATAGTTCTAAACAAACGCAACAAGCTAGCACAGCTATGAATGAAATCGATGCGCTGGTAACAAAAATTACAGATATGAATACGCAGATAGCTAGCGCTACTGAGGAACAAGGTGTAGTGACTAATGAAATTAATAAAAATATTTCCGAGATTAATTTAATGTCTCATGAAGTATCGAAAGATGCGACAGATACTGCTGAAGCATGTAATGATATACTGAATTTAGCTATAGAACTCGAAAAAAAAGCTAAGCAGTTTATTATATAAATAGTGCTATCTATATGAGTTGAATAAAAAAACCACCCCGTAGGGTGGTTTTTACTATGTTCCAACTGGAACTGTCGTTCGTCTTACATACGATCGACAGTTTGAATACCCAGCAGATCCAGACCTTGCTTCAACGTCTTGGCAGTCAGCAACGACAGTTTCAGACGGCTGTTACGCACGGCTTGATCTTCGCTGTTCAGGATTGGGCACGCTTCGTAGAAGCTAGAGAACAGACCGGCCAGCTCGTACAGATAAGCGCACATCAGATGTGGTTCACCTTCACGAACTACGCTGTATACCGCTTCTTCAAACTGCATCAGTTTGGTGGCCAGCGCTTTCTCGCGATCTTCGGTCAGTACAATCTTACCTGTCAGAGCAGATTCATCCACGCCGGCACGTTTAAAGATAGATGCAACACGGGTATAGGCATACTGCATATAAGGCGCGGTGTTGCCTTCAAAGCTCAGCATGTTTTCCCAGTCGAAGATGTAGTCAGTAGTCCGGTTTTTGGACAGATCTGAATACTTCACTGAACCCATCGCCACTGCGTTAACGACGGCAGCACGCTCTTCATCGCTCAGATCCGGATTTTTATCCGCAATCAGCTTCTCAGCACGCTCGGTCGCTTCATCCAGCAGCTCTGCCAGTTTCACGGTACCACCGGAACGGGTTTTGAACGGACGACCGTCTTTACCCAGCATCATACCGAAGGCGCAGTGTTCCAGCGTCATCTCTTCTGGGATGTAACCGGCTTTACGTACGATAGTCCACGCTTGCATCAGATGTTGATGCTGGCGGGAATCGATGAAGTACAGGACACGATCTGCTTTAAAGTTATCCCAACGATACTTGGCACAGGCGATATCGGTGGTGGTGTACAGATAGCCGCCATCGCTCTTTTGCACGATAACGCCCATGGCTTCGCCATCTTTGTTCTTGAACTCGTCAAGATAGACAACCTGCGCACCTTCACTCTCAACAGCCAGACCACGAGCTTTCAGATCGTTTACAATCTCTGGCAGCATCGGGTTGTACAGGCTTTCGCCCATCACGTCCTTGCTTTTCAGGCTGACGTTCAGACGATCGTAAATACGCTGGTTTTGTTCCATGGTAATGTCAACCAGCTTACGCCACATGCTCAGGCAGTATGGGTCGCCACCTTGCAGTTTTACTACGTAACCACGAGCGCGAACCGCAAACTCTTCGTCCTCGTCGTAGCATTTTTTCGCTTCACGGTAGAAGCCTTCAGCATCAGACAGGGCTAAGTCAGCATTTTCGTCGTTCTGGATTTTTTCCAGATAAGCAATCAGCATCCCGAACTGCGTACCCCAGTCACCCAAGTGGTTGGCACGAATAACGTTATTACCCAAGAACTCCAATGTACGCACCACGGCATCACCGATAACGGTGGAGCGAATGTGGTGAACGGCCATCTCTTTGGCCACATTTGGCGCTGAGTAATCCACCACAATGGTTTGAGCGGGCTGTGTTGGCGATACATTCAGCTTGCTGTCAGACAGCGCAGATTCCGCTTGCTCGGCAACCCACTGCGGATTCAGGAAAATGTTGATAAAGCCGGGACCGGCGATTTCGGTTTTGCTGGCGATAGCACCCAGATCCAGATGCTCAAGCACTTTCTCCGCCAGTTGTCGCGGAGCCATGCCCAATCGCTTAGCAGCAGCCATCACACCATTTGCCTGATAGTCACCGAACTGCGCTTTTGCGGATTGACGAACCATAGCATCGCAATCGGCAGGAGCACCCGCTGCGATCAGCGCCTGGCTGACCTTGTCGGAAATAAGAGCCTGAATATTCACCTGATTACCTTTAATCTAATTATTGTGCACAGAGACGAATAGCGATGAAATCATGGCCATTGCCAAGCCTTATGCAGAAAGAATAATGCGTGAAACCGTGCACAGAGATAAATGTACTGAGTATCATACCCGTGCAGCAGATTCATGAAAACCCCACAAGCAGCGCGAACGCGCAAGTGATGTTGTTTCGAGGATAAAAGATGTCAACCCCCATTGCATGGATTAATGAGTTAACAGATCTTTCTGACAGCCTGACTGATTTTGCGAATGAGATCACTCTTTTTGCGCAACAACTGGGGATCTCAGTTGAAGATTATCAGGCAGATCATATTGCTGTGCGTTGTAACAGCATGGCAACCGCCGATCGCTGGCGTAATGGTTTTTTACGTATTGCTGATTTGTTGTCCGAAAAACAGATTAATGGCCGACCTATTTGTTTGTTTTCCCTGCATGAACCTTTACAAGTTGGGCCGTGGCAGATTGATTGTATCGAACTGCCTTATCCGGGGAACAAGCCGTACTCTCGTGAAGGCTGGGAGCATCTGGAGCTGGTGGTGCCAAGTGCCGCGCAGACGATTTCTGAATTGGAGTCGGCCGTGAAAAATACGCTGTCTTCTCTGGTGGCCGTCATGGCCGAGCCAGCTTCACACGGCGTGCGCTATAAAACCAGCTCACCGCAAGCCGAAGACGAGCAATTGGCGAATCCTACCTTGGCGTTTAGCCGTGATCATCTGACGCTCAAAATCCATCCATTATCGATTCGTACGGTGATTGAAAACAAAAAAACAAGCTTTGTGACAAATTAGTCATCGCTTTTCTGAGTGCTGCTTGCCACCGTATCGACGGTCAATTGTTCTTGTTTTTGCCGATGCCCACAAACAGGCGTCGGCGCAGTTTACTGAGGTAAAAGGCATGCGCTATTCACGATATTTATCCTGCTCCGCCGTTGTTATGGGAATGCTGGCGCTGAGCGGTTGTGCCAATACAGACATGTATTCCGGCGATGTCTTCTCCGGTCAGGATGCCAAAATGGTGCAAAACATCAGCTACGGCACCATTTTGTCTGTTCGGCCGGTAAAAATTCAGGCTGGGCAACAAGGGCCAGGGCTGGGGGCTATCGGTGGTGCAGTCATCGGTGGCTTGCTGGGCAGTGAAATTGGCGGTGGCGTAGGCCGCGATCTGGCCACCACCGCGGGTGCTCTGGCAGGGGGCGTGATTGGTAATAATGTCGGCAATATTGCCAATCAGACCAACGGGTTGGAGATGGTGATCCGTAAAAATGATGGTCAGCAAGTGGTTGTCGTACAGCAAGCTGCGCCGGGCTTTGTACCGGGCGCACGTGTACAGCTGGTGGGCAATGGCGGGCAGGCCACCGTATCCTTGATTGGCTCCTCATACCCCTACGGAGCGTAACCGGCACGTAGTGGCAATTATTCATAATATGTCATGAATATTAGAGGGCGGATCGTTGAGCGAATCGCCCTCTTTTCGTTTAGGTCGTAGCGACTTAGTTTTCGGTATCATAGATAAGTGAATCGTGCA
>JBOFCH010000251.1:0-2693 GCA_051645985.1 Plesiomonas sp.
TAGGTGTTGCATTACTCTTGTGTGACGATATGGCAACAGCCCGTCAGCTAGCCTGTGATCTGGACGTTTTAAACCAGACACGGCGCGAAATTGAGCAGGGTATGCAGCAAGAAGCATTAAATCTTTGTCAGAAACTGGATCAAGATCATAAATTGTTACCTTTCGGTCTTGCACTGTTTCACCCAGAGTGGCATCAAGGAGTGGTAGGGATTTTAGCGTCGCGGATAAAAGAGCGTTTTCATCGTCCGGTGATTGCATTTGCACCGGCTGGCGACGGGATTTTAAAAGGCTCAGGGCGTTCTATTAGCGGACTGCATATGCGTGATGCGTTAGAGCGAATTGATTCTCGTCACCCGGGATTGATTTTACGCTTTGGGGGTCATGCGATGGCGGCGGGATTGTCCATCGATGAACACCGATTCGCCGATTTTCAGCGCTGTTTTGCCGACGTAGTTACCGAGTGGCTGGAGCCATCGGCACTGCAAGGCAAAATCTGGACTGATGGTCCGTTGCCGGCTGATATGATGACGATGCATACCGCCGAGCTGCTACGGGCGGCGGGGCCTTGGGGACAAAATTTCCCCGAGCCACTGTTTGACGGGGAATTTAACCTGTTACAGCAGCGTAAAGTGGGCGAGCGGCACCTGAAGATGCTGCTCGAGCCGGTAGACGGTGGCCCATTACTGGATGGCATCGCCTTTAACGTCGATACTCAGATTTGGCCGGATCCGTCAGTGCGCAAAGTGACCTTGGCTTACCGGCTGGATATCAACGAGTTTCGGGGTAACCGTAGCCTGCAATTGTTGGTGGAGCATCTGGAGCCGCATTAAGGTAACTCGGCCTGTAACTTAGGCCCCGGATCCGCTAGACTTCACCTGTTTTAGCCCGAAAATGATGAGTAAAAGACGCGAATCACTATGTTTGAAATCAATCCTGTAAAAAACGGTATTCAAGACCTGACTGAGCGCACCAATACCCTTCGGGGGTATCTTTGACTACGATGCCAAGAAAGAGCGTCTGGAAGAGGTCAATGCTGAGTTAGAACAACCTGATGTGTGGAATGAACCTGAACGTGCACAGGCACTGGGTAAAGAGCGTTCTGCACTGGAAGTGGTGGTTAACACCATCGATGAATTAGATCAGGGCCTGGAAGATGTAGAAGGCTTGCTGGAGCTGGCCGTAGAAGCGGACGATGAAGAAACCTTCAACGAAACCGTCGCGGAATTAAGCGCTCTGGAAGCCAAACTCGCCAAGCTCGAGTTCCGCCGGATGTTCTCCGGTCCGAACGACAGTTCTGATTGCTATCTGGATTTGCAAGCCGGCTCCGGCGGCACCGAAGCACAGGACTGGGCCAGCATGTTACTGCGCATGTATCTGCGCTGGGCCGAAAGCAAAGGATTCAAAACTGAGATTATGGAAGTCTCAGACGGTGATGTGGCAGGGATCAAGTCTGCCACCATTAAGATTAGCGGTGAGTATGCTTACGGCTGGCTGCGTACCGAAACCGGTGTGCACCGCTTAGTGCGTAAGAGTCCGTTTGACTCCGGTGGTCGTCGTCATACGTCATTCAGCTCCGCGTTTGCGTACCCGGAAATTGATGACGATATCGATATCGATATTAACCCGGCCGATCTGCGGATCGACGTATACCGCGCTTCGGGCGCCGGTGGTCAGCACGTAAACCGGACCGAATCGGCGGTACGTATTACTCACTTGCCAACCAACACCGTGGTTCAGTGCCAGAACGACCGTTCCCAGCACAAGAACAAAGATCAGTGTATGAAGCAGTTGAAAGCCAAATTGTATGAGCTGGAACTGCAGAAACAAAATGCTGAAAAGCAAGCGATGGAAGACACTAAGTCAGACATCGGATGGGGAAGTCAGATCCGTTCTTACGTATTGGATGACTCCCGCATCAAGGATTTGCGCACAGGAATCGAAAACCGCAATACACAAGCGGTATTGGACGGTGATTTAGATCGCTTTATTGAGGCCAGTTTGAAAGCCGGATTGTAAGGAACTCCCATGTCTGAACAACAAAATCTTGAGCAAGAAAGTACATTAGATCTGAACAGTGAGATGGCAACCCGACGCGCGAAGCTGGCGGCTCTGCGTGAAGAGGGGATTGCTTTCCCGAATGATTTTCGCCGTGACAGCATCTCCGGTGACCTGCATGCAACCTTTGATGACAAGTCCAAGGACGAGCTGGAAGCACTGGGTAAAGAGGTGGTCGTAGCCGGTCGTATCATGACCCGTCGTATCATGGGTAAAGCGGCATTCGTTACCCTGCAAGATATGGGCGGTCAGATTCAGCTGTATGTATCTCGTGATGATCTGCCAGAAGGCGTTTACAACGAGAAGTTCAAGAAATGGGACATGGGCGATATCGTTGGTGCACGCGGTAAGTTGTTTAAGACACAAACTGGCGAACTGACGATTCACTGTACAGAAGTGCGTTTGCTGACTAAAGCACTGCGCCCTCTGCCAGACAAGTTCCACGGCCTGTCAGATACCGAAATGCGCTATCGTCAGCGTTATTTAGACCTGATCACCAACCCGGAATCTCGCCGTACGTTTGAGATCCGTTCTAAAGTGATCAGCGGCATTCGTCGTTATCTGGAAGAGCAAAACTTCGTTGAAGTCGAAACGCCAATGCTGCACCCGATTCCAGGTGGTACTACAGCACTGCCATT
>JBOFCH010000252.1:0-2615 GCA_051645985.1 Plesiomonas sp.
AGTCTGTAACGTGTCAATCGCACCGGCAATCCGCGCCCCATGCTCTGGTTTCTCAGCTTTCAATTTCAGTGCGGCGACGCCCAAGAAGGCGGCAAAGATCACCACGCTGATAATTGAGGTTGAACGCGCCCCCGCCAAATCGGCAAATGGGTTAGTCGGAATAAATGACACCAGCATCTGTGGGAATGTCAGGCTAGCAATCTCACTGCTCTTAGTGAGCATCATTTCACCACGGGCAATCTCACGCGCCCCTTGGGTCAAGCCTTCCGCTGACAGACCAAATACTTCGGTTACACCAATACCAATTGCTGCGGCAATCGCCGTCGTCAGCAGCAATACCGCCAATACGGAGAAACTAATGCTGCCCAGCGCACTGGCATCACTCAGTCGCGTCACTGCCGATAAAATCGAGACAAAGACCAACGGCATCACGATCATCTGCAACAAATTCACATAACCGTTACCGGCAATATTCAGCCAGTTAAGGGTTTCACTGATCACCGCCTCAGAATGAGAATAGGAAAAGTGCAATGCAGAACCCAGCACAATCCCCAGAACCAAACCGACAAATACTGTCCGCGACAGCGTCACACCACTACGCTGATAGCGGATCAGAAATAGCGCTATAATCACAAAGATGGCGACGTTGCCAAGCACAAACCAATTCATACTTCCCCCAAGCGCAGGTACAACCCTGAGTCTGCTTTTATTTACAGAAAATTTACTGAGGACTATCATCACTTAATATAAGACAAATGGAAAAGTTCATTAATTTCGATATATATAAGAAAAAAGCATAAAGAAAAATGCACCTACGATATAAGCCACGCCACCCCGCTTATATCGCACCTTCTCCCCCAAAGCGGCACCATATGCGGCAACAGCAACTACACATATTGACTCACACAGACATGACTTGAGACAGATTGCGCCCATAAAAAAAGCCCGTCGTGTCTGACGGGCTATAAAAAACTGAGTAAAGCTGAAATCGGTTTACCGCAACATGCAACTTAACCACCTAATGTGGCTAAACGCGATTTGGCCATTTTGGCTGATGACGATGTGGGATAAGCAGAAATAATCTGCTGGAACATCGTTTTAGCCCCCGCAGTATCACCTTTCTCCTGAGCAATCACGCCCAGTTTGAGCATGGCATCGGCCCGCTTCGGTGATTTAGGGAAATCTTTTACCACTGCCGCAAATTGTGCCGCCGCCTCATCTTTACGCTTTTGGCTGAACAACAGTTGTCCTAACCAATAATGCGCATTGGGCCGGTAAACAGATTTAGGGTATTTTGTGATAAAGTCCTGGAATGCGGTAATCGCCTTATCGTATTGCTTATCACGCAATACCAGCTGCACAGCAGCATCATAGGCCTGATTTTCGACCGCATTATCGCTAACCACCACCTCTTTTGCTGGAGTAGCAGCAGCTTTGGCCGCTGGCGCAGCCGCGGTCGCTGATGCAGCCGCATCAGTGGTTGCGGTATCGGCCGCTTGTTTGTTTTGAGCAGAGACAGTGTCCAGCTCTTGATAGAGCTGACGCTGACGCTCAATCGCCTGATTTAGCTGATATTCACTGCGCTCAAGCGAACCGCGTAACTGATCCATCTCGCCTTGCAGAGACATTAACTGCTGCTGGGTTTCTGTCAGTAACTGGTTACGCGCTTCCATCATACGTTCGAGGCGAGTCACCCGATCTTCAAGAGATCCGGAGCCCGCCTCGTATACAGGAGCTTGCGCCGCAGCCGTGCCAGACACGGCTGCGAGTACCAGTAACGACAGACTGATAATCGGTCTGTAGTTACGGTTCATGCGATACCCTTATTAGTAAACCAGTACTGCGCGACGGTTTTTAGCGTACGCGTCTTCAGTATGGCCCAGTACTGCTGGCTTCTCTTTACCGTAAGAAACGATAGAGATTTGGTCAGCATTAACACCACGACCTTGCAGGTACATCTTCACTGCATTGGCACGACGCTCACCCAGAGCGATGTTGTATTCTGGAGTACCACGCTCATCCGCGTGACCTTCTACAACAACTTTGTAAGATGGGTTGTCACGCAGGAATGTAGCGTGCGCATCCAGCATCTGAGCAAATTCTGGTTGAATATCGTATTTGTCAAAGCCGAAGTAAACGATGTTATTCTTTTGCAGCTCTTGCATCATCATACGAGCTTGCTCTTCAGCGGACATGCTGCCATTGCTGTCGCCAGAGTTGATCATTTGATCTGCGTTGTCGTTGCTCTTGTTAGAGCTACAAGCTGCTACAGCCATTACAGGCAGAGCTAACATCAGTCCCTTCAGTACTTTGTTCAGTTGCATTTTATTGTATCCTTTAATTATTTTACTTCATTATCATCACAGATACGGCGACCATGCCGGGAATTTGACCTGACCATCGGTAGCCGGAACACGCGCTTTGAAACGTCCATCCGTTGACACTAAATTTAATACCCTGCCAAGACCTTGGGTTGAGCCATAAATCAGCATGATACCGTTTGGCGAAACGCTTGGAGTTTCATCAAGAAAGGTATTGGTCAGCACTTCAACTGAACCGGTATCCAAATCTTGTTTTGCAATATGTTGTCCGGAGCCAGCAGAGCTCACCATGTA
>JBOFCH010000253.1:0-3983 GCA_051645985.1 Plesiomonas sp.
TCAAGGCCACTTGCTGACCGGCGCAGATCGCTTGCAGCGCCGCCAGCGCGGCCACCAAGGTTTTACCGGAGCCGACATCCCCTTGCACCAAGCGCATCATCG
This sequence comes from Plesiomonas sp., assembly GCA_051645985.1. Lineage (GTDB taxonomy): Bacteria > Pseudomonadota > Gammaproteobacteria > Enterobacterales > CAMTGL01 > Plesiomonas. The sequence goes on from JBOFCH010000253.1 coordinate 103, forward strand.
GTTGCGCTTTGGCCAAATCGGTGGCGATTTCGCTCACTACCCGCTGTTGCGCGCCGGTGGGGGAAAACGGCAAGGCGGCCAAAAATTGTTGATACAGCTCGGCGTGCTGGCAAGGCGGTAATGCGGGTGCCTGATGGGCCTGCGTACCGGCGCGTACCTGTAGCATGCTCAGGTGATGGGCCAGCAGCTCTTCGAGGATCAGCCGTTGCTGCGCCGGATGCCGGCCATGCTCCAGCGCTTCGGCGCTGATATCGGGCGTGGGCCGATGCAACAGATGCAGCGCCTGCACAATGCTCATCTGGCGGTGATTGAGACTGTCCGGCAGCAACTCTGGGATAGCGACGCTATCGAGCATCGCCAATGCTTGATCGGTGAGTTTGCGTAAACTGGCTTGTTTTAGCCCTTCGGTCGCCGGATAAACCGGGGTCAGCGTCTCTTCAACGGCGCTATCGGCGTGTTCGCCGAGCAGGCGGTATTCGGGGTGCATCATCTCGGGGCCGATTTGCCCGCGTTTGACCTCACCAAAGACACTGATACGTCGGCCGACTGCCAGCGAGTTTTTCATCGCCGCCGTAAAGTGGAAAAAACGCAGACTGAGTATGCCGGAGCCATCCGTGATCCGGCATAGCAGCATACGCCGCCGACCGCCGGTTAACTCACAGCTTTGGATGGTGCCTTCGACTTTGGCATGCACCAGCGGGAGCAAGCCGGCAATCGGGGTGATCCGGGTGCGGTCTTCGTAGCGCAGAGGCAAGTGCAGCAACAGATCCTGCACCGAGTGCAGACCGAGTTTGTCCAGTTTGCCAGCCATGCTGCTGCCCACCCCAGACAGGGCGGTCAGCGGCAGCGCATCCAACAGGCGGCCACGCATCGCTTAGCTGTCCGCGGCTTGGATCGCCGCCCACCACTCGGGCGGAGCGATGATTTCGCCGTGCAGGTCAATCTGCGGCATCGGCAGCCCTTTACGGCGTGCTACTTTGGCGATCACTGGATAACCGCCCTCATACAGCAGACGCTGCTGCTCTTCCTCGCTCAGGCGACTGGCGGCGCTGCTGTCATACATCCCGGCTTGTTGGCGTTGACGCTGGGCTTCGTACAGGATCAAGGCAGAGGCCACCGACACGTTGAGGGATTGCACCATACCGACCATCGGGATGATGATCTGGTGATCGGCCAATGCCAGCGCTTCTTGGCTGATACCGGTTTTTTCCTGACCGAGCAAAATGCAGGTCGGGCGGGTGTAATCAATGCTGCGAAAATCGACCGCTTTCTCAGAGAGATGGGTGGCCAGCACTTGCATCCCTTGCGCTTTGAGATGGCCGACGGCCGCGCCAATGGTACGGTGAGTGCGGATCTCCACCCAGTTGTTGCTACCGGCGGCGGTAGACACCAACGAGCGCATCCGATCGCTTGGCCACACCGCGTGCACTTCGTGTACCCCGACCGCATCAGCGGTGCGAATGACCGCCGACACATTGTGTGGTTTGTGGACCTGCTCCATGCAGACGGTCAGATCAGGCTGGCGCAAGGCCAGCATCTGTTGGATCCGGTGGAAACGTTCTGGAGTCATGATTTATCAGTTACGGTTACGGCTGACCTTGATGACATCCGGCATTACCCGGATTTTACGCATGATGTTGGCCAGATGTACCCGGTCATGTGCGCTTAACCGGATGAAAATATTGTACACGCGGCCGTCGCGCTCTTCGGTGGTCAGGTTGTAGATGTTGGATTCGGTGGTCGCGATTACTGCGGTTAAGTCAGCCAGCGCACCGTGATGGTTGACCATCTCAACTTTGATCTCAGTGATAAATTCCTGACTGGTCGCGGCTTTATCCCACTCCACCGCCATGAATTTTTCTGGCTCTTTTTGGTAGCCGCGAATATTGCGACAAGATTCGTGGTGGATCACCAAGCCTTTACCCGGACTGACGTGGGCAATAATCGGATCGCCCGGGATCGGTCGGCAGCACTTGGCAAAGGTCAGCAAAATACCGTCGGCACCGCGGATCGGCAGCTTTTTGTGCGGTAAGGCTTTTCCGCTCTGCTCCGGTTGTGGCTCACTGACTTCCTGTTGCAGGCGACGAGCAATCACCACGCTCATGGCGTTACCGAGGCCAATTTCGGCCAACAGATCATCCAGCGTATGCAGTTTCAGGTCATCCAGTACCTGCTGGATTTTCTCCGGCGCTATCTCCGGCAACTTCATGCCGCCTAAGGCATGATTGAGCAGACGACGACCGAGGCTGACCGAGTCATCCCGCTTGAGGTTTTTCAGCATCTGGCGGATTTTGGCCCGCGCTTTGGAGCTGACCACAAAATTGAGCCAAGCAGCATTCGGACGGGTACCCGGTGCAGTGATAATCTCTACTGTTTGACCGGAACTGAGCGCTTGTGACAGCGGGAATGGCAGGCGATCGACCCGCGCACCGACACAGGTGTGGCCGATATCGGTATGCACCGCATAAGCAAAATCCACTGGCGTAGAGCCAGCCGGCAGCTCGACAATCCGACCTTCCGGGGTAAACACATAGATTTCATCCGGGAACAGATCAGATTTGACGCTTTCGATAAATTCGAACGAGTTACCGGCGCTTTGTTGCAGCTCCAGCAGGCTTTGCATCCAGCGCTGGGCGCGGATCTGGGCGGTAGAGACCGACTCACCCTGTTGTTTATAAGCCCAGTGGGCAGCCACCCCCATCTCTGCCATTTGATCCATATAATCGGTACGGATCTGTACCTCAACCGGTACGCCGTGCGGGCCGATCATCGAGGTATGCAGGGATTGGTAGCCGTTAGCTTTGGGAATGGCGATGTAATCTTTGACTCGTCCTGGCCGGGGCTTGTACAGGCTGTGCATCTGACCGAGCACGCGGTAACAGCTGTCGACATCTTTGACGATCACCCGAAAGGCATAGATATCCATGATCGAGTGAAAACGCTGCTCTTTGAGCCGCATCTTGTTGTAGATGGAGAACAGGTGCTTTTCCCGTCCGCTGACTTTAGCGCTGATCCCCACTTCACGTAGGCGACCGTCAATCTCGGACAAGATCTTTTGGATCATCTCCTTACGGTTACCACGGGCAGTTTTAACCACTTCCTTAAGGACGCGAAAACGGTTTGGGTACAGGGCTTCAAAACCCAGCTCTTCTAACTCGGTTTTCAGGTGATGAATACCGAGACGGTGGGCCAGCGGGCTGTAGATTTCGAGGGTTTCGCGTGCAATGCGCCGACGTTTATCGGGGCGCAGTGAGCCTAAGGTGCGCATGTTGTGCGTGCGATCGGCTAGTTTGATCAGGATGACGCGAATATCTTGCACCATCGCCATGATCATTTTGCGGAAGTTTTCCGCCTGCGCTTCTTTTTTGTCGCGGAATTTGAGCTTGTCGAGTTTCGACACGCCTTCGACCAACTCGGCGACGCTATTACCAAAGCGCTCTTGCAGATCTTGATGGGTGATATCGGTGTCTTCAATCACGTCATGCAGCAAGGCTGCCATCAAGGTTTCGTGATCGAGGTGCATTTCGCCCAGAATACAGGCTACCGCCACCGGATGGGTGATGTAAGGCTCCCCGCTAGAGCGGGTTTGCCCTTCGTGTGCATCACGCGCAACAATGAATGCCTGCCTGAGGCGATCTATCTGATCCTCAGGCAGGTAGCGCTGTGCAACTTGGTACAGGCTCTCAAATAAATACAAGGCTTAAGGCGCACTCTGTAACAGAATTAACGACGGCCTTCAGCGATGGCTGCAACAGCTTGCAGTTCAGCCGCTTCTTGCTCCTGCTGTTCTTGACGCTCACGGGCATCCAGAATGTCAGCGTTGATCAGACCATCTTCGATCTCGCGCAGGGCGATCACGGTGTACTTGTCGTTCTCTTCCG
>JBOFCH010000254.1:0-2784 GCA_051645985.1 Plesiomonas sp.
TTTTGACAATGAAACCCACCGCCCGCTCGGGCCGGTAGTCTGTATCAGCCCGTGGAATTTCCCGCTGGCCATTTTCATCGGCCAGATCGCCGCCGCCTTGGCCGCCGGGAATACCGTTCTGGCTAAACCGGCCGAGCAAACCCCGTTGATCGCGGCCGAAGGCGTCCGACTACTGCGGGAGGCCGGTATTCCTGCGGGGGTGATCCAACTGCTGCCAGGCCGCGGTGAGAGCGTCGGAGCTACACTGGTTGCCGATGAACGCATTCGCGGTGTGATGTTTACCGGCTCTACCGATGTCGCCAACCTGTTACAACGCACACTGGCCGGACGCCTCGATCCACAGGGCCGACCGATCCCCCTGATCGCCGAGACCGGTGGCATGAACGCCATGATTGTCGATTCCTCCGCCCTGACCGAGCAAGTGGTCAGTGATGTGATGGCCTCGGCCTTCGACAGCGCAGGTCAGCGCTGCTCGGCGCTGCGCTTGCTCTGCCTGCAAGAAGAGATTGCCGATCACACCCTGACTATGCTGCGCGGCGCGATGGCCGAATACCGCGTTGGTAATCCAGAGCGGCTATGTACCGACATTGGCCCCGTGATTGATGTCAGCGCCAAAAACGGGATTGAACAGCACATTCAGACCCTGCGCACCCAAGGCCGACCGATATTCCAAGCCGCACATGATACCTTGCACGATCAGCAAGAACGGACGCACGGCACCTTTGTGCTACCGACGCTGATTGAACTGGAGCACGCCAGTGAATTGCAGCAGGAGATCTTCGGCCCGGTACTGCATGTGGTGCGCTATCAGCGAGACGCGCTGGACAGTCTGATTAGCGAGATTAATGCTGCGAGCTATGGCCTAACATTTGGGGTGCATACCCGGATTGATGAAACCATTGCGCGCGTCACCACCACCGTGCAAGCCGGTAACATGTACGTGAACCGCTACATGGTCGGTGCCGTGGTGGGGGTGCAGCCATTTGGCGGCGAAGGCTTGTCCGGCACCGGCCCGAAAGCGGGGGGGCCGCTCTATCTGTATCGTCTACTCGCCAGCCGTCCGGCTGACGCAGTACTGACGACCTTGAGTCGCCTAGATACACAACAACCGCCAGAAGTTCTCTCGACAGTCGGGCAAGAAGAGGCACATGCTGCACTGACCTTGTGGGCCGAAGCACATCCGGCACTGCGGGCGCTGTGTAGCCAATACCGGACACTGGCCCAAACCGGTAGCCGTCGCCTGCTCACCGGCCCCACCGGTGAACGTAACACTTACACCCTGCTGCCACGTGAGCGGGTATTGTGTCTGGCAGATAATGAAGAGGATGCACTGATCCAACTGGCAGCGGTTACCGCCTGCGGTTGCCGCGTGTTGTGGCCGGATAATCCACTGCAACGTGAGTTACGAAGTAACTTACCTTCGGCCGTGAGCGCCATTATTGATTTAACCCCCAGCGATAACCTCGAGAACCAAACCTTTGATGCGGTGATTTTCCACGGTGACTCCGATCAGCTGCGAACGCTGTGCGCCCGGATCGCCGAGCGTGCAGGCGCTATCATCTCGGTGCAAGGCTTTGCCCGTGGGGAAACTAACTTGTTGCTGGAAAGGCTGTGGATTGAACGCTCGCTCAGTATTAATACCGCCGCCGCGGGCGGGAATGCGAGCTTGATGACGATTGGTTGATCCTCTACAGGCATGTGTCCCATGTAAAATCCGGTATCCTTGTGGATACCGGATGTGCGACGAATGTTATCCCTTGGCCGGTTGAAAGATTAACGCGTCAGCGCATACACTGCCGCCACATTCCGTGCGGTCAGCTCTACGTTGAACGCAGCGTCGCGCAAGGCCTCGGCCAAACTGACCGAACGCGGCACCACGCTAAATACCGCATCAATACCGTGCTGGTGTACTACATCACAATCATTGGCGAGACAACCGGCAATCCCGATCACCGGCTTGTTGAATTGTTTAGCCGCACGCGCCACCCCGATCGGCGTTTTACCGTGCACCGTCTGACTATCGATACGCCCTTCACCGGTGATCACCAGATCGGCATCACGCACCACATCACGCAGATTGACCGCATCCATCACGATATCAATACCCGGTCGCAAGGATGCCTGTAACAAGCCCATCAGCGCCGCGCCTAGGCCACCCGCAGCACCGGCTCCTGCGCGATTTTTCACGTCGCAACCCAGTTGCGCTTGCATCAGATCCGCATAGTGTGCCAAGTTAGCGTCAAGCTGCGCTACCATCTCTGGTGTCGCGCCTTTTTGCGGGCCAAATACCTGCGAAGCGCCTTTCGGGCCGCACAGTGGATTATCCACATCACAGGCCACTTCAATCTCGGTGTGCGCTAAACGTGGGTCAAGACCCGACATATCAATATTTGCCAGACGGGCCAACGCACCGCCGCCGTAGCCAATCTCTTTGCCTTGTTTATCTAACAGACGAATACCGAGCGCTTGCGCCATGCCAATCCCGCCATCATTGGTGGCACTGCCGCCAATGCCGATGATGATGCGACGCACGCCACGTGCCAAGGCGGCCAAAATCAGTTCACCGGTACCGTAGGTGGTGGTTTGCAGTGGATTACGTTGCTCTGGGGGCACCAGATGCAAGCCAGAAGCCGCGGCCATCTCAATAACGGCGGTTTGCTGATCGCCCATCAGGCCGTAGAACGCATCTACCTGCTCACCCAAAGGGCCTGTCACCTGACAGCGGATAATCTCCCCACCGGTGGCATCAATCAGCGATTGCACGGTGCCTTCACCACCATCAGC
>JBOFCH010000255.1:0-7945 GCA_051645985.1 Plesiomonas sp.
GATTTAGGAATAAGCTTCATCCCACCAATAGATTGGTAAACGGATGTCAAGGTTGATTCAAAATCATTGTATCTACCTAAAGATACAATATTAAAAAAACCACTTCTCTCATGTCGAATTGTTGTTGTATACTCCCCCAAAACATCATCTTTTACTTTATTACTTCCCGTAAAAGATAAACTACCAGAGCAAGTGACTTCGCTATCATTGTTAACGCTACTACTATCAGGCTGACAATAACAATTATTATTTACCGTACCATTCTTTTTTGTTTCTTTGCTATTTAATAGGCAAGGCAGCCGTTTTTTGTTATCCGTTATTATCTTTAATGCTCTTGTCATCCCTGAATAAGCTGCATTATGAGCTTCATAGTAGATGGCATCATCCTTTATTTTTTTCGCATTAATCAAAACACCTTGGCTAAAATAAAAAACGGCAAGAACTGTAATAGCACACAGTATCAATGTAATCGTTAATGTTGCAAATCCCTTTCTAATCATAGCATTGGATTCTCCAACGTGATTGTTCTTGTAACGCTTCTTTTTATACTACTATCACTCGCGATACTGCCTTTAATATATAATTCAATTACAGGAAAAAATAACTTTGTGCTCTGATCACCAGACATGACTGGCTCAACACTTTTTATTTTCACAGAAAAGTCATCAATGTTAACTCTGTCATTATCAATCATCGATAACCACGAGCCACTGCTACAGCTATCAGAGCGTCCCCATGACGACTTGATTGATTTTTTTTCAAACTTATACCCAACAACCTCAGCATTACCATTTAATTGTAATGTGCATCCCGTACCATTAGGTAGCACACCACCAATGCAACCATCTTTATTTATATCATAAAAAAAACGTATGCATTTATTCCCATCTTCAATGATAAATGGTGACTTATAGTTTACATTGTTAGAGCTAAGATTATATCTATACTGCGCAATATATCGCTCACCAATATCCACATTATAATTAACAAATCCCGCACGCTTAACTTCTTTAATTATTAATGACGCGACATCGTTCAACTGGCCATCTAAATATTTTATTTCACGTAAAACCTTTATCGAACCGGTAGTTTTTATATAAGAGTCACTCACCAATAAAATAAGAGCACTTCCTATCACCATTGAAATCATCATTTCAACCAGTGAAAAGCCTTTCTTTATATTTCGTAGTGAACTTAACATGGTGCATATCCACCAATATTATTTTCCGAGCAAACTCTTATCCTTCCATTTCTAGAAAAAAGTAGTTTTGCAACACCATAGTCATTCGATACTGAAATATTACCGGCTAACATTGAGTTCCTCATACCAAAAAACTCAAAATATCGACTCCCATCCAATCCATGGAATGATACCGAAGATGAGATGTCATTGATAATCGCAGGCACATTATTGACTTTACATGACGATATATTCGCCACACAATCACAAGATGGGGAGCTACTATCACTCGCTCCCATGCACCAACTACCATTATTTTCAGATAAAAAGAAAGAGACTTTTTTATTACTTTGCTTTGCTTTCTGCATGACCTGATCAACAAACCCAAAAATAATTTCCGTATTATTTCTTATTTCCTGTGCCTTTCTTATATTTTCATATGATGGGATCGCCACTGCTAGAAGAATGGATGCAACAGTTAACGTCACCAGTAACTCAATCAAGGTCAGCCCTTTTTGCATGACTCGCTCCTTTTTATTCGCTACTATTATCACCCATAGCTTAAATAAAACGAGCAATCACATATTTTACTTAGAGATAAGTTCCAATTATTAGGGAAATAACATGAAACATGGATTTACGTTAATCGAACTTATGATTGCGGTTGCAGTCATTGCTATTATTTCTGCAATAGCCATACCCTCTTATCAGAGCCATATCACAAAATCACGTCGAACGGACGCAATCACTCAATTGTTACAAGCACAACTTAAGCAAGAGCAAATTTGGTTAAGCGAAATACCACGAAAGTACACATCTGATGGTGATAAACTCGGATTTATCAATAATAACTATTATAAGTTCACCACATCAGGCACAAAAAACACTTATACCCTAACAGCCACCGCACAAGGCACTCAAGCCAAGCAAGACGCCACCTGCACGCCATTAACAATTAACCAAAATGGAGACAAAACCCCCGCCAATTGCTGGTAACCCCCAATGGAAGGCAACCGCCTGACTCTTAGCGCTTACACTGCGGATGCCTCCCCGCAGCGTGCGCTTGTTGCATCAGCGGCAGGGCTTTGGCCTCCCAAGCTTGTAGCTGACTGATCCGAGTCTGACTGGATGGGTGGGTAGAAAGCAGCGCCACCGGCGCATTGCCCTCTTGAGCGGCCATGCGCTGCCACAAGATCACGGCTTGACGTGGATCGAAGCCAGCCTGTGCCATCAGCGTTAACCCCAAGTCATCAGCTTCACTCTCTTGCGCTCGTCCGTACGGTAAGAGTACCCCGACCTGAACGCCTAAGCCTAACGCCGCCATAGCCTTTTGCCCGTATGCCTGTTCACCTAGCATGGTACCGGCAATATTCATTCCCAGAGCAGCCAGTTGCGAACGCGATAGCCGCTCATTACTGTGCTGGGCCAGCACATGCGAAACTTCATGTCCAATGACAGTGGCCAGCTGATCTTGGTTCTCCGCGACTTTCAACAACCCACTGTAGACCCCAATCTTGCCGCCAGGCAGAGCAAACGCATTGACCTCTGGACTGTCAAACACTACCACCTCCCAATGCGAAGGATCGCCCGCCACAACCGGTAGTACAGCGGTCACCGCATCGGCGACACACTGCACATAACGGCGGGTTCGCCCCTCTTTCACGATCGGTTGCTGCTGCTTTAATTGCGTAAACGACTGCTCGCCCAACTCAGCCATCTGCGCCGGAGAATACATCAAAACCTGCGAGCGCCCAGTCGGTGAAGACGCGCAGCCCACCAGCGACAGCACCAACAGCGTCACCCACACATGTCGTTTCAGTCTGTTGTTTTTGGCAGGAAGGCATCCTTGCTGCATAGCAAACTCCATCAGATTTTCGAAAGTCAGAGATAAGCGCTAAAACGCACTGCTGCGCACATTACCGCCGGTTGCGGCAGACTGCAAGCCTCCCCAGCATCCTGTTTTTTGGCGATCATTTGTTCACTCATGCGGCGCAGAGTATGCTGAAAGAATAATCAGGTGCGAGGAGTCGATATCATGGAGCAGAACGTGCAACTGGCCCCCTTCTGGACACTTCTCATTGCCTTGTGCCTAGGCGCTGTGATCGGTTTACAGCGTGGTTGGAGCCTGCGTAATGAAGAAACCGGCCGCCGGATTGCCGGGATCCGCACCTACTCGCTTATTGGTCTTACCGGTGGGATCAGTGGATTATTATCGCGGGCATTCAGCCCGCTGGTACTCGGCTTTGTGCTACTGGCGTTAGCCGCCATCATCGTACTGTCTTATCACTATCGCCAACAGCAACACATGAACCTCAGTATCACCGATTCGGTCGGTATGCTACTCACCTGCCTGCTCGGCGCACTGGCAACTGCCGGTTATCCACTGTTAGCCGCACCGGCGGCGGTACTGACCACCTTGATTTTGGATAATAAACAAGAGCTGCACAACGCACTGCAAAAATTACAAGAATACGAGCTGGATGCAGCACTGCGCCTGCTACTGATCTCCGTCGTCATGCTGCCATTACTCCCCAATGAAGGATTTGGCCCTTGGCAGGCGATCAATCCCTATCAGATTTGGTGGATGGTGGTACTGATTGCGGGGATCTCCTTTATCAGCCACTTTGCTATCAAAATCGGCGGGCCACAAAAGGGAATATTATTTACCTCGGTGTGCGCGGGGTTCAGTTCTTCCACCGCGTTGACCTTGCAATTTTCCCACCTGTCGCGCCAAGAGCCATCACTCAGCCCGTTACTCGCCAGTGGGATCTTACTCAGCTGCGGCACCATGTTCCCTCGGGTATTGCTGGTGTGTTTTGTGCTCAATCCAACACTATTCCGTGAATTGTGGCCCTCAATGCTACTGATGATGGCCGGCTTTTATCTGCCCGCCAGTGGGATCTTGTGGTGTCACCGCCACCAGCAATACCAACAACCGGCCAGCAACCAAAACCCATTGTCACTGTCTGCCGCACTGTGTTTCGGTCTGCTCCTACTGCTGATCATCATTTTGTCGAAAGCACTGGGACTATGGTTTGGTCATACCGGTACCCTACTGCTCGCCGCCATCTCCGGGTTAACCGATGTGGATGCAATTACGTTAGCGCTGGCTCAGCAAAGCCGACAAGGCTTACTGGAAACGGCAGTACAGGGGATTTTTATTGCTGCTGCGATCAACAGTTTAGTCAAGATGGCCATGACGCTATTTATCGGTAACCGCCGTCTTGGATTACTCATCAGCGCTCCGGTGCTACTTTCCGTGCTGGCCGGTAGCCTGCTGTTACTCAGCCGATATTAAGGGTCTCGAGTCCCCCTAATCATGCCGCGCTGCGCATAAAAAAACCCCGCAGCGCAAGGCTTGACGGGGTTTTCGGGGTCGGTATTTTAATCAATAACAGTGCAGTAACAACGCAATAACCGTGCTTCGATAACAGCACTACATAATCAGAACTATATAGTCAGTACTATATAGTTAGTTACATAATCAGTTACATAGTCACGGCTGCACGGTATTGCTCGGAAATACCAACGACGACGACGCTGTACAACGCACAAAGGCTCGGGGCCGCCATCAGAGAGGATTAGCGAGTCAGATCGTCAAAGAACTTCTTCACGCCATCCAAAAAGCTTTTCTCTTTTGGGCTGTGCTTGCTGCGTGCATCGCCAGTGAAACTCTCTTCCAGCTCTTTGAGCAGCTCTTTTTGACGCTCGCTCAATTTAACCGGTGTTTCGACAACGACGCGACACATCAGATCGCCAATCGCACCACCACGCACCGACTTCACGCCTTTACCGCGCATGCGGAACATACGTCCAGTCTGGGTTTCTGCCGGGATCTTCAGGTTCACCCGACCATCCAAGGTTGGCACTTCCACTTCGCCGCCGAGCGCCGCCATGGTAAAGCTGATCGGTACTTCGCAGTACAGGTTGTTGTCTTCACGTTTGAAGATTGGGTGCTCTTTAACGTGTACCTGTACATACAAATCGCCTGCTGGCGCGCCAAATTCACCGGCTTCACCTTCACCAGACAGACGGATCCGATCGCCAGTATCCACCCCTGCCGGGATCTTAACTGACAAGGTTTTGGTCTTCTGGACACGACCTTCACCGTGACATTTGTTGCACGGATCTTGGATGATCTGACCACGACCATGACAGGTTGGACAGGTCTGCTGCACCGCAAAGAAACCCTGACGCATCTGTACCTGACCGGCACCATGACAGGTCGGACAGGTCGTCGCCTTAGTTCCCACTTTAGCACCACTACCATCACAGACATCACAAGCTACCATGGTCGGTACCTTGATCTCTTTGGTTACACCTCGAACCGCTTCTTCCAGAGTCAGTTCCATGGTGTAACGCAGATCCGCACCACGGCTGGCACGTTGTGAACGGCGGCCGCCACCGAAGATGTCACCAAAAACATCACCGAAAATATCGCTGAAATCTGCGCCGCCACCGAAACCACCGGCTCCGCCCATCCCGCCTTGCTCAAATGCCGCATGACCATACTGATCATATGCCGCTTTTTTCTGCGCATCGGTCAGAATTTCGTAGGCTTCTTTAATTTCCTTGAAGCGGGCTTCGGACTCTTTATCGCCCTGATTGCGGTCTGGGTGATATTTCATTGCCAGACGCTTGTACGCCTTTTTGATTTCCCGCTCATCAGCCTCGCGGGAAACTCCCAGAACCTCGTAATAATCGCGCTTCGCCATAATCTCTTTCACCTGCCCCTACATGAATGTACGGGCGCAGGATCTGCATCCAACGCCCGTACCATGTTCTCACAATCCCTTTATCAAGGAATTATTTTTTGTCTTTAACTTCTTCGAACTCAGCGTCAACAACGTCATCATCTTGTTTTGCTGAGCCGGTATCCGCGCCGGATTGTGCCTGAGCTTGCGCTTGTGCTTCTTGCTGGCCCAGTTCCATCAGCTTGGCAGATGCTTCAACCAGAGCTTGGATCTTCGCTTCGATGTCGGCTTTATCTTCGCCTTTCGCCGCTTTTTCCAGCGCCGTCAGCGCGTCTTCGATCTTGGTCTTTTCATCTGCTGGCAGCTTGTCACCCAGTTCGGTGATTTGCTTACGGGTACCGTGGATCAAGTGATCCGCTTGGTTACGGGTTTGTACCAGCTCTTCAAACTTACGGTCAGCATCGGCGTTAGCTTCTGCATCACGAACCATTTGTTGGATCTCTTCATCGCTCAGACCAGAAGATGCCTTGATGGTGATCTTCTGCTCACGACCGGTGTTCTTGTCTTTCGCGGATACGTGCAAGATCCCGTCAGCATCGATATCGAAAGTCACTTCGATTTGCGCAGTACCACGCAGTCCTGGCTGGATCCCTTCTAAGTTGAACTGACCCAGAGACTTGTTATCACCGGCACGCTTACGCTCACCTTGCAGAACATGGATAGTTACTGCGGTCTGGTTGTCCTCAGCGGTAGAGAACACTTGGCTATGCTTGGTCGGGATAGTGGTGTTCTTCTCGATCAGCTTAGTCATTACGCTGCCCATGGTTTCGATACCCAGAGACAGAGGCGTTACGTCCAGCAGCAGCACGTCTTTCACGTCACCGGCCAACACACCACCTTGAACCGCAGCACCGATAGCAACGGCTTCGTCTGGGTTCACGTCTTTACGTGGCTCTTTCCCAAAGAATTCAGCGACTTTCTTCTGAACCATTGGCATACGAGTCTGACCACCGACCAGACTGACGTCGTCGATTTCAGACACTGACAGACCCGCATCTTGCAGTGCAACTTTCAGTGGTTCCAAAGAACGCTGAACCAGATCTTCAACCAGAGACTCCAGTTTGGCGCGAGTCACTTTGATGTTCATGTGCTTAGGACCGGTGGCATCTGCGGTGATGTACGGCAGGTTCACGTCGGTCTGCTGTGCTGAAGACAGCTCGATCTTGGCTTTTTCAGCAGACTCTTTCAGACGCTGCATCGCCAGTGGATCGTTACGTAGGTCGATACCTTGCTCTTTCTTGAACTCGTCAACCAGATAGTTGATCAGACGGTTATCAAAGTCTTCACCACCTAAGTGAGTATCACCGTTGGTTGCCAGTACTTCGAAAGTCTTATCACCATCCATCTCGTTGATTTCGATGATGGAGATATCGAAAGTACCACCACCTAAGTCGTACACAGCGATAGTGTGGTCACCACCTTCTTTGTCCAGACCGTAAGCCAGTGCTGCCGCAGTAGGTTCGTTGATGATACGTTTTACTTCCAGACCTGCGATACGGCCGGCATCTTTGGTCGCCTGACGCTGTGCATCGTTAAAATAAGCAGGTACGGTGATCACAGCTTCAGTCACTGGCTCGCCAAGGAAATCTTCTGCTGTTTTCTTCATTTTCTTCAGCACTTCAGCAGAAACTTGCGGTGGAGCCATTTTCTGGCCTTTCGCTTCTACCCACGCATCGCCATTGTCGGCTTGAACAATTTTGAATGGCATGATGCTTTCGTCACGCTGAACTTCTTCGTCAGTAAAACGACGACCAATCAGACGCTTAATAGCAAACAGCGTGTTTTGTGGGTTAGTCACTGCCTGACGTTTTGCTGGCTGACCAACCAAGATCTCGCCATCTTGCGTGTAAGCAATGATGGAAGGAGTGGTGCGATCGCCTTCACTGTTCTCAATAACACGTGGCTTATCGCCATCCATGATAGCGACACAGGAGTTGGTAGTACCCAGGTCAATACCGATAATCTTGCCCATAGTGCATCTCCAAAACTTTAACTTAAATTCTGTTTAATC
>JBOFCH010000256.1:0-2686 GCA_051645985.1 Plesiomonas sp.
AAACTGGCGGCATTACCTGAGTTTGCCGATAAAACCATCGTCGTGATTTTACCTTCATCTGGTGAACGTTATTTGAGCACCGCACTCTTTGCTGACATGTTCACCGAAAAAGAAATGCAACAGTAGTGCCATCTTCCTGAAATGAACAAAAAGGCATCAATTTTGATGCCTTTTTGTGCGCGAGTGCTAACTTCTATGCCTCCCGTTATTGATTTATTCTGCCCTCTCTTGTATTAAACCAATCAATTTTTTTAGTGCGTAAAATTATTCGCCTGACTACAACGTTCCTATGCAGCATGGATAATTTTATACAATGCTGATTGATGTAGAATGTGAGTGGTTAACAGGGATCAATTTACGTTTCTGTTTCATCGGCTATCATTTAATAACAAAACAGGTTGACGTTAGTTGGCGTCGCTAATTAATGGATAACCTTCACTCATTGGGATGACATATTATGTTTGAGAAACAAGTTACTATCACTGCTCCAAATGGTCTGCACACCCGTCCAGCCGCTCAGTTTGTGAAAGAAGCGAAAGAGTTCACCTCTGATATTACTGTCAACTCGAACGGCAAAAGCGCCAGCGCCAAGAGCCTGTTCAAACTGCAAACTCTGGGCCTGACTCAAGGTACTGTCGTGACCATCGCCGCAGAAGGCTCAGATGAGAAAAATGCCGTTGAGCATCTGGTTAAGCTGATGGCTGAACTTGAGTAATCTAGGCTGCATTTTACTGCGCGTCACTGACACAGATTTTTAGATAGGTAGGGCTATGATTTCAGGCATCTTGGCGTCACCGGGCATCGCTTTTGGTAAGGCATTACTGCTGAAAGAAGACGAGATTGTTATCAACCGTGCAACACTGGCCGACTCTGAGCTGGAAAATGAAGTTGCCCGTTTCTTAACCGGTCGGACAAAAGCATCTGCCCAACTGGAAGTAATCAAACAAAAAGCCGCTGTGACTCTGGGCGAAGAAAAGGAAGCTATCTTCGAAGGTCACATCATGCTGCTGGAAGATGAAGAGCTAGAGCAGGAAATCATAGCCTACATTAAGGGCAACAAGGCGTCTGCGGAAGCCGCAATTTATGCCATTATCGAAGGTCAGGCTCAGGCTCTGGAAGAGCTAGATGATGAGTACCTGAAAGAGCGTGCGGCTGACGTGCGTGATATCGGTAAGCGTTTGTTGAAAAACGTTCTGGGCATGGACATCGTCGATTTGGGTGCCATCAGTGAAGAAGTGATCTTGGTTGCCAACGACCTGACCCCTTCTGAAACGGCGCAGCTGAATCTGGATAAAGTATTAGGTTTTGTCACCGACATCGGTGGCCGGACATCCCACACCTCTATCATGGCGCGCTCATTAGAGCTGCCCGCCATCGTGGGTACCAACAACATTACTCAGCAGGTAAAATCCGGTGATTATCTGGTACTGGATGCGCTGAACAATGCTATCTACATCAACCCGACCGCAACCCAAGTCGAACAACTGAAAGAGACGCAGTCGCGTTATGCGCACGAAAAGGCGGAGCTGGCCAAGCTCAAAGATCTGCCCGCCATGACGCTGGACGGTCATCAGGTTGAAGTGTGCGGTAACATCGGTACGGTGCGTGACGTCGATGGCGTCGAGCGTAATGGCGGTGAAGGCGTGGGTCTATACCGTACCGAATTCCTGTTTATGGATAGGGATGCGCTGCCAACGGAAGAGGAGCAGTTTACTGCGTACAAGGCCGTTGCTGAAGCGATGGGTAGCCAAGCGGTCATTATCCGCACCATGGATATCGGTGGTGATAAGGACTTGCCTTATCTGAACCTGCCAAAAGAGATGAACCCCTTCTTGGGCTGGCGTGCCATTCGGATTTGTTTGGATCGCCGAGAAATCCTGCGGACTCAATTACGTGCCATCCTGCGCGCTTCCGCCTTTGGTAAGCTGCGCATTATGTTCCCGATGGTCATTTCGGTGGAAGAAGTTCGTACCTTACGTGCCGAGCTAGATGCCCTGAAACTGGATCTGGCGGCTGAAGGTCACGCGTTTGATCAGAGCATCGAAGTCGGTGTGATGGTCGAAACGCCAGCGGCTGCCGCGATCGCGCACCATCTGGCCAAAGAAGTCGATTTCTTCAGTATCGGCACCAACGATTTGACCCAGTACACACTGGCGGTAGATCGAGGTAATGAGCTGATCTCTCACCTGTACAACCCGATGACACCCGCGGTTCTGACCTTGATCAAGCAGGTTATTGATGCCTCGCACAAAGAAGGGAAATGGACGGGGATGTGTGGCGAACTGGCCGGCGATGAGCGCGCGGCGGTCCTGCTGCTCGGTATGGGGCTGGATGAGTTCAGCATGAGTGCCATTTCCATTCCGCGCATCAAAAAAGTGATCCGTAACGTGAACTTCGAAGATGCCAAAGCGCTAGCAGAACAAGCGCTGTCACAGCCAACGGCTGCGGAGATTATGGAGCTGATTAACAAGTTTATGGAAGAAAAAGCACTTTGCTGATTGTGCTATACGGGCAAGTAAACTAAGTTAGCACTAATTCAAGCCGAATAATTACCGATAATTAGGAGAATACTATGGGTCTGTTCGATAAGTTGAAGAAACTGGTTTCCGATGATACCAGCGATGCCGGCAGCATTGAGATTTTCGCGCCGTTGTCAGGTGAAATCGTAAACATCGAAGATGTGCCT
>JBOFCH010000257.1:0-2381 GCA_051645985.1 Plesiomonas sp.
AGGGCAGAGTTTCGGCCTTTAATGTACACCGGGACTACCGGTGCTTGCGCTCGACTCGCAATACGTAAAAAGCCACTGTGCCAGCGGGTATCACGCACGCCGTTCGGACGCAGACGCGAGACTTCACCGGCCGGGAAAATGATCACGGCACCTTCTTGTTCTAACCATTGGTTAATCTGATTCAGGTTCTCTTTCGGCGTTTTCCCGCCCATGTTATTGACCGGCAACAACAACGGCTCAAGAGGGGCTAGCTGCATCAGCATATTGTTGGCAATGATTTTGACATCTTTACGCAGCTGACCGACTAGACGAAGCAAGGTGAGTCCATCCAGTGAACCGATCGGGTGGTTAGCGATAATCACGACTCGGCCGGTGACAGGAATATTTTCCAGTGCGTTATCGCGCACCGTGGCGTGAAAATCAAAATAGCGCAACACCTGCTCAACAAACTCAAATCCGGTGATGTCAGGGTAGTTTCGAGCAAATTGTTGAAAATCTTCTTCGTGCAGCAGATTTTTCAGTACGGAACTCACCGGACGATACAGCCATGTACGCTGTGGCAGTGTTGGCGCGTATTTATGAAGTACATCATCCACATTAATCATCCCTAAGCTCCAAGTCAGCGGGCAATAACGGATATTATTTACGTTAAAAATATGACATATCCGTTAATGTTACAGGGATTTTGGTAGCAGAGTAGTACAATAAATATTCATTAACAAAAATATCGCCAAAGGGCGAAAAAGAGCGATTAAAGGTTATGACTCAATGCGTAAATTGGGAGTGAAAAAAGAGAGTTAGCGGTATATCTTGCCATCCTCGGGAGGGGTAAGGTACTGGCCGATTAACGCAACAATACACGCTCAGATAGCCGGTGAGATCAGGACTGCGTATCAGCGCGCGGAGGGCTTTTCTTGGCGGTATTTTTGTTTTGTTTGGCAATCAGCAAACTGAGGTAGGCATTGACCACCTTGGTACGGTAAGTGATGTGGTATTTTGGCGTTTTAGAATGGTAATTACCCACCGCGCACCATACATCCTCCTGGCATTGGGTCAGGTGTTCGCGCAGTAGCGCACCGGCAACTGCGACATTCAGACAGGTATTGCTGGCGAGGGCTTTCCAAGTTAGCCCCGGAAATTGCGCTTCCAGACGGGGTAAATGTATCGTATTAATCTGCATTGGCCCCAAATCATACGAGCCATTACTGTTTTTACTGATCGTCCCTTTTTTGCCGCCTTCGACTTGAGAAATGGCTTTGAGCAAAATGCCGGGAACGTTATAGAGGCGACTGGCCATACTAATGCAGTATTGCATTTCGGCGGCGGGCACTGCCTGTTCTGTATAAGCTGCATCAAACATGGGCGAACTTCCTTTTATCAACGCTAATACTATGGAGCAGGGCAGGAAAAGTGGTAGAAGAAATTGCTTTTCGGGGAGAGAAAATTGCAGAATCGGAATTCAGATCTTTTTTCTTCTCGGGTTTAGCATGAAATTTACGATTTTGCCGGTCACGGCGTTTCAACAAAACTGTTCCCTGATCTGGTGTTCAGCGACACTGGAAGCGGCATTGATTGATCCGGGCGGCGATGCGCCGGCATTGAAACGTGCGATCGAACAGACCGGTGTGACGTTGACCCACATTCTGCTCACGCACGGCCATTTGGATCATGTGGGTGCGGCCGCGGCGTTGGCGCGTGACTATGGGGTGCCAATCTATGGGCCACAGCTGGCGGATAAATTCTGGTTGGATGCATTATCGCAGCAGGCACAGATGTTTGGTCTGGCCGATTGTGGCGCATTGACGCCGGATCACTGGCTCACCGGGGGGGATGAGATCCGGATTGGTCAGCTGACGTTGGACGTGCGCCATTGTCCGGGGCATACACCGGGTCATGTGGTGTTTGTGAATCACGCCGAGAAAATGGCGTTTGTTGGTGATGTGCTGTTTAAAGGCGGTATTGGCCGGACAGATTTCCCGATGGGGGATCATGCTCAACTGCTGGCCTCTATCCGTCGTGAATTGTGGTCATTGAGTGATGATACCGTATTTGTGCCGGGGCATGGGCCATCATCCACTATCGGTCATGAGAAGCGGACAAATCCTTTTGTCGGTGAGGATATGCCGGCCTGGTAAGGCCGAAAAGCCAAGAAAAGGGCCGACGCGGCTATTTTGTATGCTGGCGTTGCAATGAGAGTGTCGGCTCTGTGGATGTGAACGGAGGCTCGCCGGTATCTTGGTGGGCGGCACTGCGCTCCGCGTGGTCACGATAGCCGCGTGACAGCGTGATCACCTCCTGTGCGGGGCGATCCAGTGCCGTGCTCGGGATATAGAGATCGTACCCCAGCAAACGCCGACAATGACGCATCCGATTCAGTAGCA
>JBOFCH010000258.1:0-3123 GCA_051645985.1 Plesiomonas sp.
ATTCCGCTGTGTGTTTCGGCATTGGCGCGGGCGCGGGCCGACTGGTTGTATGGCATGAACATGACCCGTGCCTATACCCTGCTGGGCCAGCGCGCCGGTTATCAGGGCGTGTTGTCGGTTGGTCGAGTGCAAACCCCCATCTTAGGCTTGGTGGTGCGTCGTGATGAAGAGATAGAGCATTTTGTCCCGCGTCCGTACTATGAAGTGCGGGCGCACATTATTACGCCGGCCGAGGAAACCTTTACCGCGCAGTGGCAGCCGAGTGAAGCCACTGAGCCGTATCAAGATGAAGACGGCCGGATCATCAGCCAGAAATTGGCTGAGCATGTGGCGCAGAAAATTAGTGGCCAACCGGCGATAGTGGATGAGTATGAAGACAAGCGGGAAAAAGAGCTGCCACCGCTTCCGTATTCGTTGTCAGCCTTACAGATTGATGCCGCTAAAGCCTTTGGCATGAGCGCTCAGCAGGTGCTGGATGTTTGCCAAAAACTGTATGAAGCCCACAAATTAATCACCTACCCACGTTCGGATAGCCGCCATTTACCGACCGAGCACTTTGCTGACCGGCATAGTGTGCTGGGTGCCGTGGAAGTGCATGCTCCCACACTGAACACGGACGGCGCTGGGTTTGATGCCTCGCGCCGTGGCCGCTGTTGGGATGACAGCAAAGTGGATGCACACCATGCGATCATCCCGACCTCCCGTAACAAGCCTGCTTCCCTGAGCGCCGATGAGCATAAAATCTATACCCTGATTGCTCGTCAGTACCTGATGCAGTTTTGCGCCGATGCGGAGTATCGCAAATGTCGCATTCGGCTGCTGATCGACGGCGGGCGCTTTCAGGCGCAGGCACGTAACTTGCAAATCGCCGGTTGGAAAACCCTGATTGGCAAGCAAGATGACGACGGGGATGAAGAGAGTAGCGCGCCGTTACCGCAGGTGAGCAAAAATGATGAACTGTTATGCCAGCGTGGTGAAGTGCTGAATAAAGAAACCCAGCCGCCACGTCCATTTACCGATGCCACCTTGCTCTCGGCCATGACCGGAATTGCCCGTTTTGTGCAGGATAAAGAGCTGAAAAAAGTGCTGCGCGCCACCGATGGCCTCGGCACCGAAGCGACCCGTGCCGGGATCATCGAGCTGCTATTCAAGCGTCAGTTTCTGCACAAAAAAGGACGGGTGATCCACTCGACCCCAGCCGGACGGGCGCTGATCCACAGTCTGCCGGATGTGGCGACCCGACCGGATATGACGGCGCACTGGGAGTCGAAGCTGACGGCCATCAGTGAGAAACAGTGCCGCTATAGCGACTTTATGCAGCCGTTGGAGCAGCAATTGTACGCCATGATTGAACAGGTGCGTCATGCCTCACCACCGGCTGCGATGCGGGTATTGGCCTCGGTGTCTGCGGCATCATCGGGTGGGAAACGCCATACCACAGCGAGTCGGCGTTCCGCTCGCAGCGGCGACAGTCAACATTCTGCCTCGGCGGCCGATACCGATAAGAGTGATAAGGCGATAACGAGCGCCGCAGCGAAAAAAGAGAGCATTAAGCGTCCTCGTAAGCGTCGGGAACCCAAACAATAAAACGCTGTTGGCGCGACATCTTCAGTTGGCCAGCACCCGTTAAGGAGTTAGGAATGACAATGCGGCATATCAATATCCGAAACCACAGGCTCTCCCGCGGATTAGCAATCGCCGTGATGCTAGGCGGCAGTTTACTGGCGCCCGTACAGGCGGAAAGCACGGTGATCAGTACTGGCTCACTGAGTGATGGGGCGGTATCGGTCAGTAGTGGCGCGTCTGGAACCACCATTATTACTTCAGGTAATAGCAGCATCTCCTCTGACGGGACGACGATCAGCACCGGAGCGCTGACCAAGCCGGGTAAACCGGGCTGGAACAATGATAATACCCGGCTGAAAGTGGATGTGGATGCGGGCGCGCTGATGCAAGGGCAGGCGTGTTTTTATGCCGATCAACGCTATTCACAAGGGGCTGTATTGTCGGTTGGCAATATTCTGATGCGTTGTATCCCACAAGACTCGCAGTTTAATAACAGTCCGCTAGAGTGGCAGGTATTTACCGGCACGACTCATTCGCGTTAATTTCGCGCGTCGATCATGTGTTGGCCGTCATGTGCGAGCCATCATGTACTGGCATAGTG
Source organism: Plesiomonas sp. (assembly GCA_051645985.1). GTDB lineage: Bacteria > Pseudomonadota > Gammaproteobacteria > Enterobacterales > CAMTGL01 > Plesiomonas. Next base: position 2,168 of record JBOFCH010000258.1, read on the forward strand.
TAGCGACCAGCGGAATATCCGCCGCTGGCATCGCATAGTCGCCCAGCTCGGCACAGGTCACCCATTTCGCTGCATCATGGCAGTGCAGCACGGGTGTACTTTTTTCCAGCAATGTAGCCAGATAGCCGTGCAGTCGGATGATGCAATGCGCTTTTTCCACCTCGGCATAGCCCAGTGATGCACCAATTTCGCAGGTTAACGCTAGCTCCTCTTGCAGTTCACGGCGCAAGGCTTGCGAGTGACTCTCACCCGCTTCTACCTTGCCACCCGGTAATTCCCATAGGCCACCATCACAAGCGCCAGCGGCACGCTGCGCCAGCAGAACCTTATCCTGATAAATGATGGCTGCGGCCACCACCTCAATAATCTTTTTACTCACCGTACAGTCCTGCATATCAGACCCAAGAAAGGCTAATGGTAAGAGATAAAATTAAGACAGAAAATCTTAATTTCTCGATAACTCTGAATGAGTGGGATGGGTAATGATGACCGGGCAGTAATATCTTGGCGTAATGTGTGTATTTGGTAGAGCAATATGCTGTTATCAGATGGCTAAAATAGACTCGATAATTCACCTGATATTAACAAAAGATAAAACATACAGTAGTTTTAATAGCGGCGGTACTGGGAAGCGAAGCGCCCATTCACTTTAAGACTCACAACAAGCCCGTAAACGATAAGGAAGTTCCGGATGTCTGATGTGCCGGCGTTACAGGTTGATGATTTATATAAATCTTTTGGTGCTAATCAGGTGTTGTCTGGCATTAGCCTGACGGCCCATAAAGGCGATGTGATCTCTATTCTTGGCTCCTCTGGCTCGGGGAAATCCACTTTTTTGCGCTGTATTAACTTGCTGGAGATCCCTTCTGCTGGAGAGGTGCGTATTGCGGGGGAATTGATAGCTATGCGCACCAACCGCCGAGGTGAACGTTTGCCGGCGGATGACAAGCAGGTAC
>JBOFCH010000259.1:0-11996 GCA_051645985.1 Plesiomonas sp.
CTCTGCCTGCTTGCCATCAGATGTCAATCTTCTAGCAACAACTCCGACCTGTGAATAGCATAGAAGTCTCGCTGCCGTTTGTCGCGGTCTCTTGGCAGCAAAAACGATAAAAGGTTATGCAAAAGTTACATTTAGCCACGATGCAGTAGGGGGGGTATGCGGCGACTTTCGTATTGGGCGGAGGGAAATAGCAAAGGGCGTTACATGATAAAATGACGCATAAAATTTGTTAATCTTCACAAAATATCGTTTGAATGAAAAATTTCAGCAATATTTTCCGACTATCATCAAAGACCTACTCGCTCATTATGATTATCCTAAAGGTGTCATGATGACGATTTACACCATTTGTGTTACTGTTGTGTTATCCGTTGTCGGGGGAGTGAACCCTTGGCACATTGATTGTAGGTGCAGGACAGTTACCGGATAGACTTGAACGGAGGTCAACGATGATGCGCATTTTTCACCGCTACAACCCTTTAATGATCGCACGCCATGTGAAGGTTTTTTTCCGCGGCCGTATGTATATCAAGGGGGTAGGCGCATTTGAGTTCGACAACGGGAAAATCTTGCTGCCTAAGACGAAAGATAAACAGCATCTGACGGTGATGAGTGAAATTAACCGCCAGATCATGGAGTTGCAGATGCAAGTGGCCTGACGCTGCTTGTACTGCCGACGAAAAAAAGGCCATCGAATGATGGCCTTTTTGTTATGCGTTTTGCGCAGAATAGTTTTTCACAGGCTAACCGTCATTAATCGTTATCCGCGGTCTTGGCTTGTTCGGGGTCTGCCGCGCCGTCTTCTTGCTGCTCGTCGCCCGGAGCATCTTTGGGCAGCCGGGTGATCAGCATTTGATCAATTTTGAAGTTGTCGATGTCCACCACTTCAAACTTGTAGTTGGCATACACGGTGTAATCGGTGCGCTTAGGAATTTTACGCAACATGTACATCATGAAACCGCCAATGGTTTCGTAGTTATCGGAATCCGGGAATTCATCGATATCCAGCGCCCGCATCACATCGTCAATCGGGGTTGTCCCTTCAATCAGCCACGTGTTTTCATCGCGTTTGACGATCAACTCTTCTTGATTTTGATTGACCAGATCGCCCATCAGGGTGCTCATCACATCGTTCAGGGTAATGATCCCGACCACCAGAGCATATTCGTTTAGGATCACGGCGAAGTCTTCGCTGCTGCCTTTAAAGCTTTCTAAGGTCTCCGATAAGGTCAGGGAATCGGGCACAAATTGTGGATTGTGCATCGGTAGGCCCTGATGCAAGGCAATACTTTGCCCGTTTAAGATCCGCATCAGCATATCTTTGGAGTCGACATAACCCACCACGTTATCGATGGTGGTATCGCAGACCAAAAATTTAGAGTGTGGATGCAGCGAGATTTTCTCGCGGATACTCTCTTCGCTCTCGCGAATATCAAAGTAGATGATGTCCTCACGCGGCGTCATCGATGACGGCACGGTACGTGATTCCAGCTCAAACACGTTTTCAATCAGATGGTGCTCTTGCTTACCCAGCACCCCGGCTAACGCGCCTTGTTCAAACACGGTATAGATATCATCTGAGGTGATGTCTTCTTTACGTGCCGTCGGTACGTTAAACAGTTTAAAGATAGAATTGGCCAGCCCATTGAAGAACCAGACCAGAGGCTTAAAGAGCGTAATGCAAAATTGCATCGGCGCGACAATCCGGGTGGAAACGGTTTCCGGGAACGCCATACCGATACGCTTTGGCATTAGGTCTGCAAACAGGATAAAGCCGCCGGTAACAAAAGAGAACGAGAGCAGGAAGCCGATTTTCCCCGCCAAATCCGGTGACATCCAATGCACCAGCAGGCTTTCAAAATAAGGCGAAAATGCGGTGTCACCGATGATACCACCCAAAATGGCGACCGCATTCAGACCTATCTGAACCACGGTAAAGAAGTTGCCGGGTTGTTCTTGCAATGCAATCACTTTAGCCGCACCAAGGTTGCCCTCATCGGCCATGACTTTTAACTTAATTTTCCGTGATGCAGCAAGCGAGATTTCCGAGATCGAAAAAAACGCACTTGCTGCGATCAACAGTGCGATGGCCAGGATATTTTCTAGCATTCTCACGAGACCTTAACTGTAATGATAGCCCGCATGACCGGGCCTTATAGTTGTCGATACTAAAGTCACGCGCACCATGATCCTTGATACAAGATTCCGGTATCGCAGCCACTTTGTAGACAAAGTAACCAACTCAAACAACCCAAGCAGTATAGCTGTCCGTCGAGTCAGAAGCTAGGCGCGCTGTCAACCGTCGGCCGGAAAACAAATTCCCGTGCCGCCCAATCCGCAGTATCCATGCGGATGTTTAAATAAATATTGCTGATGTTCATCTTCGGCCAAGTAAAACGGGCCTGCGGCGCGGATTTCGGTACTGATGGCACTTTGATGCCCAGCCGCCGCCAGCGCCTGCTGATAGCGGTGTTCACTTTGCTCGGCTTGCTGTTGCTGGTTTTCATCACAAGTATAGAGGGCGGAGCGGTACTGAGTGCCAAGATCGTTGCCTTGGCGCATGCCTTGGGTTGGATTATGGCGCTCCCAAAACAGTTGCAGTAGGTCGGTATAACTTATGCTGGTGGGATCATAAATTACGCGTACGGCTTCGGCATGACCGGTTAAGCCGGTACACACTTCTTGATAGGTGGGATTTGGGGTATAGCCGCCCATGTAGCCGACGCTGGTGTGATAGACCCCCGGTTGTTGCCAGAATAAACGCTCAGCTCCCCAGAAACAGCCCATGGCAAAATAGGCCGTGGCATAATGTTCGGGAATAATGGGCTGTAGGGGAAGGCCGGAAATGGCATGGTGTTGCTGGTGTACCAGTGGTTCCTGACGGCCCGGCAGTGCATGATCGGGATTAATGATTGTGTGTTGGTATGCATAAGTCATAAAATTCCCCGTAACATTCGTTATGACATTGTTGTTTATTTTAGACAGAGCTACAGCAGCGCCGGAGTGTGCTGCGCGCTGTCGACAAGGCATTTGCTGACCGTTATGTAATCAACGTTATCACCGTTGGGGTATTTGTGCGCAAAAAATTATGGACCTTCTTATTCTTGTCACTGATCTCGGTGCCGGCCATGGCGGCCGTGAAACTACAGATTGAGGGGCTGAGCGGAGAGTTGCAGCGTAACGTGCGTGCGCACCTGTCCACCATTAAAGATGATGAGGTTGCTGCCAATGCTCGCTTTAAACGGCGGGTACGAACTGGCATTGAAGATGGCCTCAAGGCGCTGGGCTATTTTGATCCCGAAATTCGTTTTGAGCTGATCCCTCGTAGCGCGCCACTGCGCTCTTTGCTGGTGGTACATGTTAATCCGGGTGAGCCGGTCAGAATTCAACAGATTAATGTGCAATTGCTGGGGGAAGCCCGGCAAGATCCGGCCTTTACCGCGTTACTGTCCACTACACCGAAAATTGGCTCAGTGTTAAATCAGGGTGATTTTGATGCGTTTCGTAGCCGTTTGCGTGCATTAGCCCTAGAGCGTGGCTATTTCAAAGCAGAAATGCCGGTCAGTAAGCTGGAAGTGGCACCCGGTCTGCATCAAGCGTTTTGGAACATCACGTTTGACAGTGGCCGACGTTACCGCTTTGGGGACGTGACCTTTACCGGCTCTCAGATCCGGGAAAACCGTCTACAAGGGTTGATCCCGTTTAAAGTTGGCGAGCCGTATCTGGCGGCAACATTGGCGCAATTTAACCAAAATCTGTCGGAAACCAACTGGTATCGCAACATCGTGATTGACCCGCAGTTTGCCAAAGTCGGGGCCAACATGGAGTTGCCGTTATTTGTGACCGTGACGCCAAAATCGCCGAATAACGTCGAACTGGGCTTGGGGTTTGCGACCGATATCGGCGTGCGTACCAGTATGCGCTGGCGCAAACCTTGGGTGAATGCCCAAGGGCACAGTATGGAAACGCTGGTGCGTTATTCGCAGCCAGAGCAGTCACTGGAGTTTGGTTACCGTATTCCGACCAAAGGCAGTCCGCTGCAAAAATTCTATACCCTGACCACCGCGTATAATGCGGAAAATCATAACGATACTAACGAACAGTCGCTGTCGGCGGCGGTCGGTGCCTTTTGGAACGTCTCTTCTGGCTGGCAGCGAAATTTGACCATGAACGTCAGCTACAGCCGATTCGAACAAGGGCTGCAAGAGCAAGATACCTTCTTGCTGTATCCGGGCATTCAGTTTGCTCGTACCCGCTCGCGTGGCGGTTTGATGCCGTACTGGGGCGACTCGCAGGTGTTTGGTGTGAACTATGCCAATACCGCGTGGCTGTCAGATATCGATATGTTGCAGCTGCGTGCGCGCAGTACTTGGATCCGTACTTACCGGGACAAACACCGTTTTGTCACCCGTTTGGAAGCCGGTTGGCTGGAGAGCAGTGATTTTGACAAGGTTCCGCCATCACTGCGTTTCTTTGCCGGTGGTGATCGCAGCATTCGTGGTTATAAATACAAATCTATTTCGCCGGTGGACAGCGAAGGCAAACTGACCGGAGCGACTCGGATGGCCACGGGAACACTGGAATATCAGTACAATTTCACCGGTAACTGGTGGGGAGCAATGTTCTATGACACCGGTTTTGCCACGAACAAGTTTGTACCTGATGAACTGAAATCCGGGGTCGGGGTCGGAGTCCGTTGGGCTTCACCACTGGGGCCGGTACGTTTTGATATTGCCCATCCGTTAGCCAAAGACAGCTCTGGCGTGGAAGTTTACATAGCACTGGGGCCTGAGTTATGAATCCGTTAAAGAAGCTGAGTATTGGCTTTCTTATCACTTTATTGGTGCTGATTGCGGCCCTAGCGGGGCTGCTGGGTACTGAGTCCGGCCTGCGTTTGTTAGTCAATGGGGCGAACCGCTGGGTTCCTGATCTGCATATCGGGGAATTTTCCGGCAACTGGGGCCGTGGTCTGCATTTGCAGCAGGTGTCATTCAAGATGCCGGGGGTTGATGTGGCGGTGGATGATGCACTGTTGCAATTACAGCTCGGCTGCTTGCGCCGCAGCGAGATCTGTATCCGCCAAGTTACGGCTGATAAGGTGCGGGTGGCGGTCGATACCGCGCAGCTGCCGCCAAGTGAGCCGACACCGTCTGAACCGCTCACGCGCTTGAGTACGCCGTATCCACTGTTACTGCGCTTGCTGCAATTAAACGATGTGCAAGTGACCGTCGATGGCACGCACATTTCACTGGGCCATTTTACCAGTGGCGCACAGTGGCGCGGTGAGGCGCTGAGCCTGCAACCGACCGAGTTTAACGATTTGTCGGTGATCCTCGCGCCTCCTGCGACAGACGCAAAGACGCCGACCGATACAAAGAACACGACCGCGCTAGCGGAGAAGTCCAGTCCTTCTGCCAATCCGTCGGTGGTGGCGTCAGTTGACGCGGCTAACAAAGGCAAGACAAAACCGGCGGCCACGGACGATCCGGCCGCCATGTTGCAACAGCTGTTTGCATCGCCACTGTTGGCGCAGTTGCCGGCGGTGGTGCTCCCATTGGATCTCGAAGTGGCGCAGATTCACGGCAAAAATCTGCTGATTGATACCGGGACGCCGCAGACGATTAATGAGCTGTTGCTAAGTGCCAGCACTCAGGGCAGTAAAGTGACCCTTAAGCAGTTGCAGATCACTGTGCCGCAGGGCGACATGCAGCTAGCCGGGTATGCCCGTCTACAGCAAAAATGGCCGTTGGAGCTGACGCTGTCGACCTCTCTTAAGCTGCCCGATTGGCCGGCGCAAAAGCTGCACGCCAAATTAAGTGGTGCGCTGTATGAGAAGTTGGTACTGACGGCCGATCTGAGCGGTGGGGTACAGGCTAACTTGCAGGCACAGACCGAACTGGCGACCGCTGGTTTACCGCTGCAACTGACGCTGCGCAGTCCGAAGCTGGTGTGGCCGCTGCAAGGTGAGCCGGATTACCGGGTACAGGGCTTGGCGCTGTCGCTTTCTGGTAGCGCGCGTGATTATAAGGCTAGCTTGAATGCCAGCTACAACGGCAAAGACATTCCGCAAGGTAAGGTGGCACTTAACGCCGCGGGCGATCTGGAGCATGTGGCGATTTCGCTGTTGCGGCTCGATACCCTGCAAGGCTCGGCGCAGTTAAAAGGTTCACTGGCTTGGCGTAAGCTCTTGAAATGGCGCGCCGATGTTAATGTGTCCGGCATCAATACCGCGCAGCAATGGCCAGAGTGGCCAGCGCGAGTCAATGGCCGTCTCAGTACCAAAGGTGAGCTACAGGGCGATGTATGGGCGGTGGATTTACCGATCCTCAACCTCAGTGGTCAAGCGCTGAATAAGCCTTTAGAGGTCAATGCCGTCTTAAGTGGTCGCAGCACCGGCCGTTGGAATATCTCTGATTTGCGCGTGAATGCCGGTGGCAACCGCCTACAGGCCAAGGGGGTGATCAGCGATACTTGGAAACTGGATGCGCAAATTAATGCCCCACGTCTGGATGGTTTGCTACCCGGATTAGGTGGACAGGTGAACGGTAATGTGGTGCTGCGTGGGGCGCTGATGACCCCGGCAGTGAATCTGGATCTACAAGCCAACGCGCTGCGCTGGCAAGATCTGAGGATTGGCCGCTTGCAAGCCAAGGCCGATGTGAAGAGCCAGTCGCAAATTCAGGGTACGGTCGCCATCAATTTGCAAAATCTGGTACAAGGCGACATGACCGTCAGCCATGCTCAGCTGGATGCGAGCGGTAGCGAGCGGCAACACCAACTGCGCTTTACCCTACAAGGCGAACCGGTATCGGCCGGACTGCGTTTAACCGGTAACTTCGATCGTAACAGCATGAACTGGCGCGGTACGCTGAGCCAGACACAGGCTCAGACACCGCTTGGCCCTTGGACACTGCAAGCACCGGTGGCGTTGGCGTATACCCACAGCCGCCAGCAAGTGACCATCAATCCGCTGTGCCTGATCAACCCGAATGCCGAAGTTTGTATTCCGCAAACCATGACGGCCGGTGCCAGTGGGCAGGGTCGGGTGCAATTGCGGCGCTTGGATCTGGCGATGTTCAAAGATCTGCTCGGGGATGAAACGCGCGTAAAAGGCGCTTTGCAAGGCCAAGCTGAATTCCGCTGGCAAGCTAACGGCGGCTTGCCGACCGTGCGCGCTAATCTGAGCAGCAGCAATTTACGGGTGATCCAGTGGCTGATGGGCCGCCGTCTGCCGATTGATATCAGCCAGCTGGGGGTGAACCTGCGGCTGGAAAACGATCGTTTACAGCTGAGTAACGAGTTACAGCTCAAGGGCAATGGCAGTCTTAACAGCCAAATCACGATCAGCGAATTGTCGGGTCGACGTCGTCTGGGCGGTAACATCAACATCAATCAGCTGTCGCTGGCGTTGTTGTCACCGATGCTGGAGAAAACCGAGAAAGCGGAAGGGATCATCGGTGCGCAGCTGCAACTGGGCGGCGTGCTGGAGCGGCCATTACTGCAAGGTCAACTGGCGCTGCAAAATCCGCAGCTAACCGGTGCTTGGCTGCCGGTGGATATTACCGGAGGTAACTTAACGCTCCGTTTCGCTGGCGCTCGCTCTACCTTAAACGGTGCGCTGCAAACACCGGAAGGGGTCTTGAACCTCACCGGTGAGGCAGATTGGCAGCACCCAGAGCAGTGGAGTGCGATGCTCAACGCTAATGCTAACCGGCTGCGGATTGCCTTGCCGCCGATGGTGCGGCTGGATGTGAATCCCGATCTGACCTTCCGCGCTACGCCGAAGGCGATGGAGTTGACGGGATCGGTGCGTATTCCATGGGCGCGTATCGAAGTCGACAGCCTGCCGGAAAGTGCGGTCGACAGCTCATCGGATCTGGTGTTACTTAATGATCAGTTGCAGCCCATCAGTAACAGCAATCCAGCGATGGCGGTGAACACCGATCTGATGGTGCGATTGGGGGATGATGTTCGTCTGAATGCTTTTGGCCTCAAAGCGCAGCTCAAAGGCAGCCTGCACGTCTTGCAAAATGCGCAAGGCCCATCGGTGCGGGGGCAGATTTATCTGGCCGATGGTCGTTACCGCTCCTTTGGGCAAGACTTGGTGATCCGTAAAGGACAACTGCTGTTTGTCGGGCCGCCAGAGCAGCCGATGCTGAATATTGAGGCGATCCGTAACCCTGAGGCGATCCAAAATGATGTGGTGGCCGGGATCCGGATCACCGGTATGGCGGATAACCCGCTGATGACGATTTTCTCCGAGCCATCGATGTCGCAGGCTGAGGCGCTGTCCTACATTCTGCGTGGGGAGCCGCTGGATGATGGTAACTCGGGGGATAATGGTGCCATGACCTCGGCGCTGATTGGGATTGGTCTGTCCCAAAGTAGCCAGCTGGTTGGGCAGATTGGTCAGGCGTTTGGGATCAGCGATTTAGCGCTGGATACCCAAGGGGTGGGCGACAACTCCCAAGTGGTGATCAGTGGCTATATCATGCCGGGTTTGCAGGTGAAATACGGGGTGGGGATTTTCGACTCGCTGGCCGAGCTGACGCTACGCTACCGTCTGATGCCACGTCTGTATCTGCAAGCGGTGTCGGGGCTGAATCAGGCGGTGGATTTGATCTACCAGTTTGAGTTCTGAGGTTCGCTGTGTAAGCCATCCCAGTTAAGTGATGGCAATCGATAAAAAAACACCGCCTTTCGGCGGTGTTTTTATTTCGGGTTTGTTGCCGAAGGGGGGGTTATTTTTGCGCGCGGGCAAAGGATTCCATGATTTCGGCTTTGGCCGCTTCCACGCCTTCCCAGCCTTCCACCTTCACCCACTTACCGGTTTCCAGCTCTTTGTAACGCTCAAAGAAGTGGGTGATCTGGGCGCGCAGTAGCTCAGGCAGGTCATTCACATCCTGAATGTGATCGTACTGCTTGGTCAGTTTGCTGTGCGGGACGGCCACCACTTTGGCATCGGCACCGGACTCATCGGTCATCTTCAGTACACCGACTGGACGGCAGCGGATCACCGAACCCGGTTGCAGTGGATACGGGGTCGGTACCAGCACATCCACCGGATCGCCATCCAGTGACAGGGTATGGTTCACATAGCCGTAGTTGCACGGATAGAACATCGGGGTGGACATAAAACGGTCGACAAACAGCGCGCCGGATTCTTTATCCACTTCGTATTTAATCGGATCGGCGTTAGCCGGGATTTCGATGATCACATAGATGTCATCCGGCAGGCTCTTGCCGGCAGGCACGTTGCTTAAGCTCATGTCAAATTCCTTGCGGTAAAATGTTATCGTTAGCGAAAATATTATAGCGATGCCGGTTAAAATAGACAGAGGCAAAACAGGCTATCGAGGCAGCCTGTTTTTTATTGTGCGTTAGAGCGTCGCCACCGCCGTAGCGCGGTGGTGGCCATCACGGCAGTTCAGGCGCATCTGGGAAGTCACGCATGAAGCGCTCGGCATCATCCATCATGGCATGGGAGCCGACGAAGAATGGGCAGCGCTGGTGCAGTTCGGACGGCACAATATCTAAGATCCGACGAGCGCCATCACTGGCCCGGCCACCGGCCTGTTCGGCCAACAAGGCCATTGGATTGCACTCGTACAGCAAACGCAATTTCCCTTTTGGGCTGTTGGCGGTGCTAGGGTAGATGTAAATCCCACCTTTGAGCATATTGCGGTGGAAGTCTGCCACCAGTGAACCGATATAGCGCGAGGTATACGGGCGCTTAGTCGGTGCATCGTGATCCTGACAGTACTTGATGTACTTTTTCACCCCGAGTGGGAACTTGATATAGTTACCCTCGTTGATAGAGTAAATCGTACCGGTGTGCGGAATGCGGATATTTTCGTGCGACAGGCAAAATACCCCGAGGCTCGGATCGTAGGTAAAGCCATGTACGCCACAGCCGGTGGTGTACACCAACATGGTGGAGGAGCCGTACACCACATAACCGGCAGCGACCTGACAATGACCGGGTTGCAGGAAGTCTTCGCGGGTGACTGGGGTGCCAAGTGGGGTGATCCGGCGGTAAATCGAGAAAATGGTACCGACCGAGACGTTAACATCGATATTGGAGGAGCCGTCGAGCGGATCCATCAGCACCACATATTTGGCGTTACGGCCACGCTCGCCGTCGAACACCACAATGTCGTCCTCTTCTTCCGAGGCGATCCCGGCAACTTCTTCTCGGGCTTGCAACGCCGCTTTGAGCTTTTCATTGGCGTACAAGTCCAGTTTCATCTGGCATTCGCCTTGAATGTTGCTCATGCCGTTGGCACCGAGGATATCCACCAGTCCGGCTTTATTGATATCGCGGTGAATGATTTTGGCGGCCAATTTGATGGCGGCCAGTAGCGAGGTCAGCTCCCCCGTTGCATGCGGGAAGTCCTGCTGCTTCTCGACGATAAATTCGCCAAGTGTTTTCATTGTTATCTTCCTGATATTTTATTTATGTAGGGTTGGGGCCAGCTGCAAACAAACGTTTGCGTGCTTGTTCACAATTTTAGCGGTAATCAGGACAGTTGTCCTGTTTTGTTGAAGATTTCCTCTCGCCAGCCGGTCAGAGTAGAATGCCGATATTCGCATTTTTGTAGGATCGATGGGTTATGCACATTCATATATTAGGGATCTGTGGGACGTTTATGGGCGGGCTGGCCTTGCTGGCACGGGCACAAGGACACCGGGTGACCGGCTCAGATGCCAATGTCTATCCACCGATGAGCACCTTGCTGCAAGAGCAGGGCATTGAGATTATCGAAGGCTATGATCCGGCGCAGTTAGAGCCACGTCCAGATTGTGTGGTGATCGGCAATGCCATGTCACGTGGCAATCCGTGTGTGGAGTACGTCCTGAATCACAATCTGCCGTACACCTCTGGCCCTCAGTGGTTGCATGATCACCTGCTGGGTGAGCGCTGGGTTCTGGCTGTGGCCGGTACGCACGGTAAAACGACCACCGCCGGTATGCTAGCGTGGATCTTAGAATCGTGCGGCTATGAGCCGGGCTTCTTGATTGGCGGGGTGCCGGGTAACTTCGGGGTATCAGCGCGTTTGGGTAATAGCCCGTTCTTCGTCATCGAAGCGGACGAATATGACAGCGCCTTTTTCGATAAGCGCTCCAAGTTTGTGCATTACAGTCCGCGCACCTTGATCCTGAATAACCTCGAATTCGATCATGCCGATATCTTCGATGATCTCAAGGCGATCCAAAAGCAATTCCACCATCTGGTGCGCATTGTGCCGAGTAATGGCAAGATCATCACGCCGCAGCACGATCATAATCTGAAAGCGGTGTTGCAGATGGGCTGCTGGAGCGAGCAGGAAACCATCGGTGAGAATGGTCACTGGCATGCGGAAAAACTGTGCCACGATGCATCGCAGTTCAGCGTACATCTGGATGGCAATTATGTCGGTGAAGTGCACTGGGGCTTAGTTGGCGAGCACAACATGCACAACGGCATGATGGCGCTGGCGGCTGCGCGGCATGTCGGTGTTGAGCCAGCGCATGCCTGTGCGGCCCTGAGCCAGTTTATCAATGCCCGTCGTCGCCTCGAAGTGCGCGGCGAAGTAAACGGCGTGACCGTGTATGACGATTTTGCCCACCATCCGACCGCCATTGATGCCACCTTGTCGGCGCTGCGCGCTAAAGTGGGCGGCACCCCGCGCATTTTGGCAGTGCTGGAGCCACGCTCGAACACCATGAAACTGGGGGTGCAAAAGCAAGATCTGGCACCGGCGTTAGTGCGCGCCGATGAAGTGTTCTTGCTGCAACCGACCAATATTCCGTGGCTGGTGACCGAAGTGGCGGAAGCCTGTGTCCAGCCGGCGCATTCAGCCAGTGATGTGGATGCACTGGTGACGCAGATTATGCGTGCGGTGCGTCCGGGCGATCATATCTTAGTGATGAGTAATGGCAGCTTTGGCGGGATCCATGACAAACTGCTACAGGCTCTGGGGCAGTTAACGCATTAATTTGCTGCGTTAACTCAT
>JBOFCH010000260.1:0-6739 GCA_051645985.1 Plesiomonas sp.
AAAGGTCGATTCGGGCAACTCACCCACGTTAACGGTAAATTGCAAGCCGGTTTGATTGGCCATGTCTCTCTCCTTGGTATTGCTTTGTTATCCCTGCTCGCCTTGTGTCATCGGGGGTAGAGATAACAAAGCAGTAAAGACCCGCTCCGTTACCGAAGCAGGTTGTTTAGTTTTCATACATCCATAAAGCGAATTAGGCTTCGATTGGGGCACGCCAGTCATCGGCACCGGAAGTGCCCGCAACGGTGTGCTCCCAGTCAATCTTGCGATAAGCCAGAGAGACTTGAATCAGCTGGGTAAAATCGGATTTGGATGGGTCTTGGCAATGTGGCATCTGGCAGTCGATATCCACGATGGTGGCATCGGTCAGAATGGTGGAGAAGAAGTGCTCTTGTTTACCCTCGACCGAGGTGCGATACCACTTCAGGGTCACGGTCGGCAGCATTTCACCGGAGGCCAAGGAGTTATACATCAGAGGAACGGCTTTGTTCAGCGCCACAGTAAACTGGAATGGCTTATGCACACGCTGACCGGCTGGCTGACCAGATTGTGGGTCAGTCGGTACAGTCACAATATGCTTAAACTCTTGCACCAGCATTTCATCTTCGTGGCCTTGTACAAAGATGTTACCAACAGACTCAGAAGTGAACGCTCCGGCAGTGATGTTACCTTGGGTTTTGCCTTCGATAGAGATATAACATGGGGTTGGCATTGCAATGATCCTTATAATGATAGGTAGGGATAGCCCCTAATTCACCAAGGTTAAAGCATGCTTTATGCCAATCGTTAAATCATATAAAAATCAATAAGATAATAAAATAAGGTGTTTTAGCTTACGCCAATTTGAGCAAGAAGTTGCGCGAACTGCGCAAATCAACCGGCAGAAATTGCGCAAACAGAATAATACTCTGCAAAGTGAGCAAGAAGCTGCGCAGAAATGGCAGTTATTCTTATCGTGTGTGATTGAGCGATAAGAATGGCTTAACGCCTAAATAGCTGCGCGGAATAGTAGATCACTTTGAGGGAACTCAGCCCGGTCAGCCCGGATTATGCGATCTGATCAATCGCCAAAAATCACAAATCACCAACCGGACTGAGCGATGCCGCTCATAGCACCAATACCCCGCACCGAACGATGCATGATGCGGAAAATAATTCAAAAAACACGCGATAAAAATCATGCTCGCAGACTCATCGCTATGCTAATGCTGCACCGGGGTGACCGGGTCAGCGAAGTTGCCAGAACACTCTGCTGTGCCCGTTCATCGGTCGGGCGCTGGATTAACTGGTTTACGTTATCGGTCTGCTGAAGCACTTGAAAGCCACTTACCGGCGGGCAAATACTATCACGCTGATCGTGGACAACGACATAATCCACAAAAGTCGTGAAACCCAGTAGTGGCTGAAAGCAAACCCGAAGTTCAGAGTGATTTATCAGCCAGTTTACTTGCCGTGGGTGAACCATGTTGAGCGCCTATGGCAGGCACTTCATGACACGATAACCCGTCATCATCAGTGTCGTTCAATGTGGCAGTGGCTGAAAAAGGTTCGCCATTTTATGGAAACTGCCAGTCCATTCCCTGGAGGGAAACATGGCCTGGCAAAAGTGTAGCGGTATTAGGCGCAGCTATTTAGCCTCTGCGGTGAAAGCGAAAGCCAATTAGAGGGGGAGGGCAACAATAAAATGCACAAAGCCTATGTACTCCCACAGGTTACGGACGATAAAACGGCAGGGTGATTAAATAAAAATAACGCTTTACTTCGGTAACACTCTTCGCCATAATGCAATGGCTCTGTTGTTAAGAGTTATTGAAAAAGCGTAAAGTAGTAAAAGTAGAACCCTCAGAATTCCCGCGTAACCGTTGTTATTCCTTAGTGTTTCCCTTAGCTTATTACCTCATAAATAATTCGTTTCCTCAGTGCAATACAATAATTTAATGAATAAAAGGGACGTATTATGTCTGCTAAAAACACTGGCTCAGTAAAATGGTTTAACGAAGAGAAAGGTTTCGGTTTTATCGCTCAAGACAATGGTGGCGCTGATGTATTCGTACATTTCCGTGCCATTATTACTGAAGGTTTTAAAACCCTGAAGGAAGGCCAGAAGGTTTCCTTTGATGTTGAGCAGGGCGCAAAAGGCCCACAAGCGCTGAACGTTGCTCCACTGTAAGTCTTTCTGATCTCAGACTGATTTAAGAAAGTGGGCGCTGGCCGCCCGCTTTCCCTTTCACGGTTACCCTCTCACTCGATTTACTTCCTATCCTGTTATTTCTGCATTGTTCACTCTTAATCAATTGTTCGGTTTTAACCAGCTTACTTGTGATTGACGTTGAAGTGCGAAATAAATTCAGCGTTTAATGATAATTAAGGTTTTTTATGGCCAGAGTTAATGGCAGAAGCAAGTTTTGGTTTTACCAACAAAAAGAAATTACTAAAAAAATAAATGAAGAGTTAAGCAATGATTATAAAATTCACCGTGGGTGATTTCTCGTGGGAATCCTCACTGCATCAATTAAATAGTGATATTCTGATCCGGCACATTCACTTTTATAGTGATTATTCTGGATGGGGAATTTCATTCACCTATTGTGAAAATACGGGTGTGGGACATATTTATTCTCAGGATGCGTTGATAGGGCAATTCGCCATGCTTTCTGCCTAGTTAAATATGCGCATTTTGGCATATCGCTACCCAATGACACGTTTGTACTGATTTTTATTTTTCATTGTCATTTCATTTTTATTTTCTCGTTCCCTTTCTCTTTCCCTTTTCTTCAGTATCTAGCCGTGACTTCCCTGCTTTATTGGTAATGATAACTTTATTGATAGCTAAGAACGCCATTGGCTGCGGGCAGGTAACGCAGTGAGAACAGTAGGCGATCTTTGCCCTGACAGGGGCTGAGGCTACGTAATACGGCGTCATTACTGCGGTAGGCCGGCTCGGCGTGAAACGCTTTTCCCGGTTGCTGCCGGAAAATTTCATATACCACACCTGCCGCCGGTGGTGTGATAGCGCTCATTACGGATGCTGTCGCGGCTTGGCAACCAACACTGCTTTGCAGATACAAAGCACGCTCGGCGGCTGACAATTTACCGACGCCGCGGCCATCTTGGATCCAAAACTGTACACCACTTTGTGATAGCTGGCGGATCAGTGTGCCATAACCCTGCGGAGACATATTTCCGGCAAAAAAGCTGCTGACATACACCGGCTGGCTTGACAGGTGCTGTAACTCTTGCTGTTCGCGTTGCAACCAGTTCAAGGCGAGTGCTTGCCGTTGCGGTGTCCGCCAGTTCAGGTCATCGACTTCTGCACTGATATACCAGCCACTCACCGGCACGCTGTCGGCAGTAGAGAGCCAGCGTTGGGCTTGGGCGCGATCTTCACTGCGCAGGCGGTTCAGGTAGTTGCCTAATGCGGCGTCCGGTTGCATTTGGCGGGAGAAAAAATCCGGATCGGCATACAGCCCGACAATAATCTGTAATCCAGCGGCATGGGCGATGCGAGCCTGACGTTGTAGCCATTGTTGCTCTGCATCACTGGCAAAGGCATCACCGTAACGGGTCCATTGCAGCACCAGCGTATCTATCCCCAGCGTTTTGAGTTGTTGCATCAGGGTTTGCCACTGGGCGCTTGAAACTTGCATGTCACGGTTTTGAGGTTGGTAGATCACGGCGTTCATGGCCTGTGCCGATGATGCGAGCAGTAAGACACCGCCCAGTAACAGGCTTGCGAATATCGTGTGTAGTCGAGCGATCACCAGCGGCCTCCCAGAGTAATAAATACGCTGTTGTTATCATCAGTAAATGGATTATGGCGGCTGAGCGTATGCTGATACTCCAACCCTACACTGACTTTATTGGGCCAGGCTTTATCACGGGTCTGGCCGCTCCAAACATTCCAGCGCACGCCAATGCCGGCCACGCTGCTGGAATGGGTCGTTTCATCCTGAAAGCGGTTGTACTGAATATGGGCATATGGCTCTACTGTCTGCCCATCCGCTATTTTTTGATGCCAGCTAGCGCGGTAATCCGCCGTATAGGATTGCTGATTTTGGCGCACATAGTGGGCGGCGTCCAGATAGAGGTTCTGAGCGATCCAGCCTTGGCCGGTTGGATGCCAGTCATCACTGAAACGGCCACCGTTCAAGAACGAGGCACTGGCGCGCAGCATCACATCCGCTTTGCCATCGGGATGACTCAGTGGAAGCTGCTGCTCTGCGGCCAGATAAAAAGTCTGACTGAAAAAGGGCTTCCAACGCAATCCAACCGCCAGCATCGGATCGTGAACTGGCAGCATACTGCCATTTTGGCCACTGCCAGCAAATAAGCGGGTATAGGCAAACAGCGTATCGCCGCTACGCAGTTGATTACGTCCGATCCGGTAGCTGGCTTCGAGCTGTCCGTAACTGCGGTAGCTGTGTCCCGGTTGTCCGCTGCCGTTATTGGCATTGGTGAGTGCACCGGCATGCAGGCCAAGTAAGCTGTCCGCAGTAAAGCTCCAGCGCTGGGTGGTATCGGTGTACAACCGGCGCAGGGCAAACTGTGCTTGCTGCTGTGCGTTGCTCAGCGGGTAAGGCGCGGCAGCATTACTGATGTCTGCGATCGCCTGCGCGGCATATTGCAAGGTCTTGGCATCGTCGCCCAGACGCTGATTGACATAGGCCAGTTGCCGGATCAGCCCTGGATCATCGGGCATGCTCTGTAACGCGTGAGTCATCAGGGTGCGGGCGGCGGTGTAATCGCCTTCTTGCAACAGGGCATAGCCGAGCGCGGCCTGATAATCGGCATTATCTGGCTCTAGCTGGTGCGCCTGACGCAGATCGGCCAGTGCCTTTTGCGGCTGCGCAAAACGTTGCCAGAGTCTGGCACGCTCAGCGTAAAAGCGCGCCTGCGGTTGTAACTGTAAGGCGTGGTTAAGCGCCGAGAGCGCATTGTGCGGTTGGCGCTGTAGCCAGTGTTGGGCTGACAGCCACCAGTAACCGGCATAGCCGGTCATGCCGCGCTGTTGCATGACGCTGAGCCAGCGGCCGAGGGCAGTCTGGTTACCGGCTGTTTGGGCGGTACTGGCTGCGGCCAGCAGATCTTCATCACTGAGTTGAGAGGGCGGCAGGCGCTGCCAGCGCTGCTCTGACAGTGAATAATCCTGTATCGCTGCCGCCTGATAGGCAATAGCCAATTGATTATAGTGGGATGGCTGGCGTTGCTCACTTTGCTGGTAGGCGTACAGCGCCAGACCCGGTCGACTGCTCTGATAGCAGTTACCGAGTAAATCCCAGCTGCTGGCATGATAGGCGGCAGAAAGGTTGCCCAGCAAAGTGGTGACGGCGGCGCAGTCATGGCGCATGCCGAGCCATGCGGCTTGCTGCATGCGTAGGGTCAGATCCGGTTGCGGGCGTGATAACCGAGCCAGAATCGCTGGGGTGACCCGCTGCGGATAGGCATTGAGCAAACTGAACAGACGCGCGGCCAGTCGCGGACGTTGTTCATTTTGACGCGAGTGATCTTGAAACAGATGATCTTGAAATGGATAGTGCTGTAGCAGCAAATCGATAGCCGCCTGACTCTTGCCCGCTTGCATCAGGCGATAGGAAAGGTTATCCAACAGGCCGCTGTCGGTTGGATGTTGCTGATACAGTTGTTGGGCTAACGTCAGGCTGTGGGGATCGCCCGGTTGCAACAGGCTGAGGCTAAACCGAGTCTCCATCCATTGATCGGCCGGATAGCGTGCTAGCAGCGCTTGGGCCGCAGCATAGTCTTGCTTTTGCATCAGATCGGTTAAACGACGCTCGGTGATCCAGCGCTGGTTAGCGGCAAAACGAGCAGGAAAGTCGAGTATAGCTTGCTGCGGCTTGGCGCTATACCGCGATAACAAATACAGCCATCCTCGTTCTTGTTGTTCGCTGGTAAACGTCGGCGGTGGAGTCTGCGCCAGATATTGGCGCAGGCGTGCCGATTGGCCTTGTTGCGCCAATGTTCCCGCGTAAGCCAACCGCTGTTGCGGGCTGTTCATCAGCCCTTGAGTTTGCAGCTGTTGTAAGCGGTCATAGTCACGGCTGAGCAGTAAAATGCTGAACCATTGCTGAGTTTGTGCTGGGGTAAGCTTGCCTTGCTGGCGCAGATAGCTAAATTCCTGTTCGGCATATTTCCACTGCTTGAGATAAATAGCCCGCTGTTGCAGATCGGTGCGTAAGGTATGGCCGACCGGGCTGTTGGCAAACGGTGCGTCAGTCAGCTGTGCCGCGGCCACGTCTAGCGCGCCCACGTGTAGCGCCGTTTGTCCTACCGCCGCGCGGCAGCGTAGGGTCGGCTGTTGGTTACAGCGCGCTTGCATCGTCTGTAATTCACCGAGGGTGACATGTTTGTCGATAGTGATGGGAATGGCATTCAGAGCCTGTCGCAGTCGCGGGTTATCCGGTGCGCGCATTAATTGCGTTTGCAGCAGTTGCAGCGCTTTGTCATCCTCACCAAAATGACGGTAGGCCTCCGCCAGATACAAGGTGACCGGAATATTGTCCGGCACTTCCCGGTGCACATGCTCGAATTGGGCGATGGCGGTGTGTGCATCACCGTATTTCATCGCTTGCATGGCTTTTTGCAAGTGCGGATAGGAGATGAAATAGTGGTAATCGCTCATGCCCAGATTTGGGGCTGACAGGGGCGCACTGTCATCGCGGGTGAGCGCGCGCTCAGATTGCGCGCTACGGGCGGTTGGCGAGATTGCCGTTAGCGAGCAAAG
>JBOFCH010000261.1:0-2557 GCA_051645985.1 Plesiomonas sp.
GTCGGCAGCACCAGTGCTACCGCTTCATCCCACGGATTATCGGTGCCATGCCCGTAATACAATCCGGCAGCATTAAAACGGCTGACTGTCCAACGCAGCATATCCTGAATGGTATGCAGCTCGTTGACCGCCTCATCGACAAAAATCTTATCCAATTTACCCTCCGAAACGCGATAATCTGCCGCTGATTTCCATATAATTAGCGTAATGAGTTCAGATACAGACAATCACATGAAGAAAAAACACACACTGTCCGAAGACGATACCACCCTGTTCCACGAGGCTATTCAGGGGGCGAAAAAGATAAAGCAGGATACCATAATCCGGCCACGCATCCAGCGCCCTGAGCGGGTACAGGTGCGTGAACAGCAGGAACAGCGTGATGCCAGCTTCTATTTTTCTGACGAATTCCAGCCGTTGCTGAGCGAGGAAGGCCCAGTACGTTATGTTCGTGATAATGTCAGCCATTATGAGTTAAAACAGTTGCGTCGTGGCGATTTCACCCCAGAGCTATTTTTGGATTTGCACGGTTTAACCCAAGAACAAGCCAAACAAGAGCTGGGCGCACTGCTCGCCGCCTGTCGCCGCGAGCATGTTTCCTGTGCCTGTGTGATGCACGGCTATGGCCGACATGTGCTGAAACGGCAAACACCGTTGTGGTTGGCGCAGCACCCGCAAGTGCGGGCCTTTTATCAGGCCCCGAAAGAATGGGGTGGCGATGCGGCGATACTCGTGCTGTTGGATGTAGTGGAATAAGGGCTTACGCGATGTAAGCCCTGCGAGATAACGGGGATTCATGGTGATCGCAGTCTGTATTAACGACTCGCGTGTGAGTCACCGCTGATTTAGTGCTAACGGATTGAGTAATAATTGAATTACAGCAAGCTGGCTGGTTGGATAATTTGTAATAGTTTGCCTTGGCCGGTTTCCGCGGCCAACTCAATGCAGGCAACGCCTGATGTCGCAAACATTGGCGGTACAGTACCTGGGCATAAGTCGGCAACCAGATACCCCACCAGCGGCAGGTGGGACACAATCAGCACACTTTGTACGCCTTCAGCCGCCAACGCCGTCAGATAATCGGCCGCCGGCTGTGGGTTACCTTCTGGGATCAGCGAGTCCCACACCTCAGGAGTCGGTGTGCTCGATAGCACGGTTCGTACCGTTTCCCAGGTTTGTTGCGCCCGCAGATACGGACTCACCAGTACCTTTTCTACGCCACCGGTGGTTTGTCCAATCAACCACTCCGCCATCAGACGCGATTCCTGACGACCCCGTGGGGTCAGCGCACGCTGAGCATCACTGGCTGCATGGGTCACCGCCTCACCGTGGCGCATAATAAATATGTACATAAATAACCGTAATGTTATGTTTTTTATAGCATTATCCGGTCTATTTTACGTATTTATCCCAACCGGATCCTGTCATTGCCTGCACATTGTGCCTTAATCCGTTCAATAACTAAACGTTTCACCTATGAAAGTGCGGCCTACGGCCGATGCATAGCCGGTGCATAGGTATGACTAAAGAAAATTGCACCGCGTCAATTCCCGCTCCATAATGGGAATCAGAAATACCATTCTCCGTCACGAGCGCCGTCCATACATCTGATAACAACGAGGCACCGCCGTGTATCAAAGCCCGAACGATCACAAACAATACCGCCATCTGGTATTAGCCAATCAACTGCGTGTGTTACTGATCCATGACCCTTCTACGGCACGGGCTGCGGCGGCGCTTTCGGTGCGAGCCGGTCATTTTGATGATCCTGTTGACCGTCAAGGCATGGCGCACTTTCTAGAGCACATGCTGTTTCTCGGCACCCATAGCTACCCACATCCGGGAGAGTTCCAGCAATTTATCAACCGTCATGGCGGTAGCAACAATGCGTGGACGGGCACCGAGCATACCAACTATTTCTTTGAGATAGTGCCGGATTATCTACCGGAAGGTCTCCAGCGGTTCGCCGGATTTTTCACCGAGCCATTGTTTAATCCCGAACTGGTCGACAAAGAGCGACAAGCCATTGATGCTGAGTACAAGCTCAAACTCAATGATGACACCCGCCGTCTGTATCAGGTGCATAAAGAGACGGTGAACCCAGCTCACCCGTTTGCCAAATTCTCTGTGGGTTCACTGGATACCTTGGCCGATCGGGAAAACGCCACGGTGCGGGATGATCTGCTGCAATTTTATCAGCGCTTTTACTCAGCCGATCGCATGTGCCTGACGATTTTAAGTGCCCACGATTTGGATAGCTTGCAACAGCTGGCTGAGCACTGTTTCAGCGCCATCCCTTGTCAGCCGCCATCTGATCCAGCAACGCTGCCACCGCTGTATCGCGAACAAGATGTGGGGATTTTGATCCACGCCAAACCGAAAAAAGAGACGCGTAAGCTAACCCTGACCTTTGGGCTACCCAGTTGCGAGCAGTTCTATCGACAAAAACCCCTCTCTTTTATCGCTCACCTGCTCGGTTATGAAGGGCAAGGCAGCCTGCTGTCATGGCTCAAACGTCAGGGTTGGGCGAATACACTGTCCGCCGGAGGTGGGATCA
>JBOFCH010000262.1:0-13068 GCA_051645985.1 Plesiomonas sp.
AACCCCGTTTGACAGCCTCCGTCTGAGCGCTGAAAGCGCGGCCGATGCCAGTAACCTGCTCAAGCAGTACATCAGTTTTGCCAATGCCCGCGCGATTGCGGCGCTGGATGCTAACCTCGCAGGTCGTTGGGCGTCACGTTTGCAATCGGTCAAAGCACTGGTATCGCGTCAAGAGTCCGTGAATAAAGCGTTGCTGCAACGCGAGCAAGATGGCAAGACTTCCACTGATGAAGCGATGCAGGCAGCGAATTTTGATGTGGACTATGCCCAAAACAAAGCGGTGCTCGCTGCGCTGGCGATAGCGCCTAAACTGGATCAGAACATCCAGACCTTCCGTTATCTGCGCACCCCAGTGGAGCCGGTCAACCGCGATAAACCACGTCGCCTGTTCTTGCTGATCCTGTGGGGGGTGATTGGCGGTATGACCGGGGCGGGGATTGCCATTGGTCGGCGTATTGCCGCGCGTTAATGTCGTTGCCTAATTGCGTAAGAGGCAGGAATCCGAGGGTGATTCGGTATTCCTGATGTCGGATCCCCTGACGTGCGTTATGGGATCCTCTGACAACCAAAAGAGTATTGCTGTGAAAGTGTTGACCGTTTTCGGTACCCGTCCAGAAGCCATCAAAATGGCCCCGCTGGTCCACGCGCTGGCTCAACATCCTGAGTTTGAGTCCAGAGTCTGTGTTACCGCGCAGCATCGTGAGATGCTGGATCAGGTATTGCACTTGTTTGAGATCGTGCCGGATTATGATCTCAACATCATGCGTCCCGGTCAGGGGCTAACCGAGATCACCTGCCGCATTCTGGAAGGCATGAAGCCGGTACTGAACGAATTCAATCCGGATGTGGTGTTGGTTCACGGTGATACCACCACCACCATGGCCGCCAGTCTGGCAGCCTTTTACCAGCAGATCCCGGTTGGGCACGTGGAGGCTGGGTTGCGAACCGGTAACCTGTACTCGCCGTGGCCTGAAGAGGGTAACCGCAAATTGACCGGCCATCTGGCCCGTTTCCACTTTGCGCCGACTGAAACCTCACGCCACAACTTGCTGCAAGAGCATATTCCAGATTCGCACATTTTTGTGACTGGCAATACTGTTATTGATGCCCTGTTCTGGGTGCGTAACAAGCTGCAACAGGACAGCTCGTTACTGGCCAGCATCGAGGCTCGTTATCCGTTCCTGCACGATGATAAGAAACTGATCTTGGTCACCGGTCACCGCCGTGAAAGCTTTGGCGGTGGATTTGAGCGTATCTGCAATGCGCTGGCACAAATTGCGCGCCAGCATCCGGAAGCGCAAATTTTGTATCCGATGCACCTGAACCCGAATGTCCGTGAGCCGGTGAATCGCATTTTGCGTGGCATCGACAACGTGATCCTGATTGACCCGCAGGACTACCTGCCGTTTGTCTACCTGATGAACCGGGCCTATTTGATTCTGACCGACTCCGGTGGGATCCAAGAAGAAGCGCCGTCATTGGGCAAACCGGTACTGGTGCTGCGCGATACCACTGAACGTCCCGAGGCAGTCGCTGCCGGTACGGTGCGTTTGGTCGGTACCCAAGTTGAGACGATCGTCAGCGAGGTATCCCGCCTACTGACCGACCATGATGAATACCACCGCATGAGCCGCGCTCATAACCCGTACGGTAACGGGCAGGCCTGCCAACAAATTCTTGAAGCATTGAAGATTAATTCAGGTGACCAGTCATGAGCTTTGACACCATTTCAGTTATCGGTTTGGGATATATCGGTCTGCCAACCGCTGCGGCGTTCGCCTCAGCCAAGAAAAAGGTGATCGGTATTGATATCAACCAGCATGCGGTAGATACCATCAATCAGGGCAAAATCCACATCGTGGAGCCGGATTTGGATCTGGCGGTGAAAGCCGCCGTGGAAGGCGGTTTTCTCAGTGCTAGCAACCAGCCGCAACCGGCGGATGCGTTTTTGATTGCGGTGCCGACCCCGTTCAAAGGTGACTACGAGCCGGATCTGGCCTATGTCGAAGCGGCGGCCAAGTCGATTGCACCGGTGCTGAAAAAAGGCGATTTGGTGATCTTGGAGTCTACCTCTCCGGTGACGGCAACCGAGCAGATGGCGCAGTGGCTGATGGACGCACGCAGCGATTTAAGCTTCCCGCCACAGGCCGGCGAAGCGGCCGATGTCAATATCGCCTACTGCCCTGAGCGCGTATTGCCGGGTATGGTGATGGTGGAGCTGATCCAAAACGACCGCGTGATTGGCGGGATGACGCCGCGTTGCTCTGAACGGGCCGCTAGCCTGTATAAGATTTTCGTCAAAGGCGAGTGTGTGATCACCAACTCGCGTACCGCCGAAATGTGCAAACTGACTGAAAACAGTTTTCGCGATGTGAACATTGCCTTTGCCAACGAGCTGTCGCTGATTTGTGATAAGCAGGGCATCAATGTCTGGGAGCTGATCCGTCTGGCCAACCGCCATCCACGGGTCAATATTTTGCTGCCAGGGCCAGGTGTGGGTGGTCACTGTATCGCGGTTGATCCGTGGTTTATCGTGGCGCAAAACCCAGACGAAGCACGTTTAATTCGTGCGGCGCGTGAAGTGAATGACGGCAAGCCGCACTGGGTGGTGGAAAAAGCCAAACTGGCAGTGGCCGAGTGCCTGACCGCTACCGGTAAGCGCGCGCAAGAGGTGAAAATTGCCTGTCTGGGTCTGGCCTTTAAGCCGGATATTGATGATCTGCGCGAAAGCCCAGCGATGGAAATCACCCAACTGATTGCTGACTGGCATGCCGGTAGCGTATGGGCGGTAGAGCCGAATGTGCATACCCTGCCGAAGAAACTGGCGGGCAAGGCCGAGTTGGTTTCTACCGAGCAAGCACTGGCGGAGGCCGATGTGCTGGTTCTGCTGGTCGATCATCAGCAATTCAAGGCGATTGCGCCGGTACAAGTGACCCAGAACTGGGTGGTGGATACGAAAGGAGTATGGCGATGAAAACGATCCTAGTCACCGGCGGCGCCGGCTTTATTGGTTCCGCGGTGGTGCGTCACATTATCCAAGATACCCCACATCGGGTGGTGAATCTGGATAAGCTGACTTATGCCGGTAATCTGGAATCACTGGACAGCGTCAGTGGTGATGCACGTTACCACTTTGAGCAGGCCGATATCTGCGATCGCGCTGCTATGGAGCGTATTTTTGCCCAGTATCGTCCAGATGTGGTGATGCATCTGGCGGCAGAAAGCCATGTCGATCGTTCCATTGATGGCCCGGCAGCGTTTATCGAAACCAACATTATCGGCACTTATACCCTGTTGGAAGCGGCGCGTGGCTACTGGAATACGTTGTCGCCTGAGACCAAAGCCGCGTTTCGTTTCCACCACATTTCGACCGATGAGGTATATGGCGATCTGGAAGGGACGGATTCTCTGTTTACCGAAACCACGCCGTATGCACCGAGCAGCCCGTATTCCGCATCTAAAGCCTCCAGCGATCATCTGGTGCGCGCGTGGCGCCGCACCTATGGCTTGCCAACGCTGATCACCAACTGCTCCAACAATTACGGCCCGTTCCATTTCCCGGAAAAACTGATCCCGCTGATCATCTTAAATGCGTTAGCCGGTAAGCCATTGCCGGTGTATGGCCAGGGTGAGCAGATCCGTGATTGGCTGTACGTGGAAGATCATGCCCGAGCGTTGGTGAAAGTGGCGACTGAAGGGGCGGTAGGGGAAACCTATAACATTGGCGGTCATAACGAGCGCAAGAATATCGAGGTGGTACACACGCTGTGTGATCTGCTGGAAGAGCTGGTGCCGAACAAACCGGCCGGTGTGGCCCATTATCGCGATTTGATCACCTATGTGGCGGATCGTCCAGGCCACGATCTGCGCTATGCGATCGACGCGTCGAAGATCGCCCAAGATCTGGGTTGGGTGCCGCAAGAGACGTTTGAAAGCGGGATCCGCAAAACCGTGATCTGGTATTTAGAAAATGAAACTTGGTGGCGCCGGGTACAAGACGGTTCGTATGCCGGTGAGCGCCTAGGCTTAGGAGCCTGAACATGAAAGGTATTATTCTAGCGGGTGGCTCCGGTACCCGCCTGTATCCGCTCACCCGCGGTGTTTCCAAGCAAATGCTGCCAGTGTATGACAAACCGATGATTTACTACCCGCTGTCGGTACTGATGCTGAGTGGGATCCGTGACATCTTGATTATCACTACCCCCGATGATCAGGCCGCGTTCCAGCGTTTGCTGGGCGACGGTAGCGAGTTTGGCATTCACTTGCAGTATGCCATCCAGCCAAGCCCGGATGGTCTGGCACAGGCGTTTATTATCGGTGAAGAGTTCATCGGGGATGACAGCGTGTGCTTGGTGCTGGGGGATAATATCTTCTTTGGTCAATATTTCAGCGACAAGTTGAAAGCCGTGGCGACACGTACTAGCGGCGCCACCGTATTTGGTTATCAGGTGATGGATCCGGAGCGCTTCGGGGTGGTGGAATTTGATGACCAGTTCAATGCGCTGTCGATTGAAGAAAAACCGGTGCAGCCAAAATCCAATTGGGCGGTGACCGGCCTGTATTTCTACGACAACCAAGTGGTCGAGATGGCCAAACAAGTCAAACCATCGCACCGTGGCGAGCTGGAGATCACCACCTTAAACGAGATGTACCTGCAAAAAGGGCAGCTCAAGGTGGAATTGCTGGGCCGTGGTTTTGCGTGGCTGGATACCGGTACTCATGACAGCCTGATTGAAGCCAGCACCTTTGTGCAGACAGTGGAAAAACGTCAGGGCTTCAAAGTGGCTTGCTTGGAAGAGATCGCGTGGCGCAATGGCTGGCTGAGTGACGAACAAGTGGCCGTTGCCGCACAGGCGCAAGCTAAGACCGGTTACGGTCAATATCTAAAGACCTTGCTGCATGTCCGTCCACGCCAGTATTGAGCCGTTAGGCTGGGAAAGCGCCTTTTTCGCACTATCCAGTGCCAAATTGGTGTGGGATACACAGGCCGCACCGCTGCAAGCGGCGGATTTACAGCCGTATGCACTGGTACAAGCTAAAGTACCGGCGGCGCGTCTGGATCTGGCCGATGGCTTGGCACGCTTGGGCTTTCAATTGGCGGAAGGGGAAGTGGATCTGGCGCTGAGCTTGCCTGCTTCCTTACCGGCGCACGCGCTGCCGAGTGGTTGGTGTTGCCGCGTCGCCACTGAGGCTGACACTGCGCTGCTGCGCAGTGCGGCGGCGCAGACCTTTGCTCATAGCCGTTTTCGCGCGCCTTGGTATCAGCCCAGCGATAGTGGCCGTTTTTATGCTGAATGGATCGAAAAAGCGGTGCGTGGCACCTTCGATCATCAATGCCTGCTGATTGAGCAGGATGAACAGATTCTGGGGTTTGTAACCCTGCGCGATCTGGGCCAGCAACAGGCCCGGATCGGCCTTTTAGCCGCCATGCCCGCTTGTGCTGGGCGTGGCGTGGGCCAACAGTTGATGTGGGCGGCGCAACACTGGTGCCAGACGCAAGGGATCCCTACCCTGCGCGTGGCAACCCAAACCGGTAATGTGGCGGCCTTACGTCTTTATATTCGCAGCGGTGCCGTTATAACCGACACTGCGTATTGGTTTTACAGGTGATAAGCATGATCCCATTTAATGCCCCGCCGGTTGTCGGCACGGAGTTGGAGTATATGCAGGCTGCCATGGGCAGCGGTAAGCTGTGTGGTGACGGCGCTTTTACCCGCCGCTGTCAGCAGTGGATGGAGCAGCATTTTGGCAGCGCCAAAGTTTTGCTGACGCCATCATGCACAGCGTCACTGGAGATGGCCGCCATCCTGCTGGATATCCAGCCGGGGGATGAGGTGATCATGCCAAGCTTCACCTTTGTGTCGACTGCCAATGCCTTTGTACTGCGCGGTGCCAAGGTGGTGTTTGTCGATCTGCGCCCCGATACCATGAATATCGATGAGCGTAAGATTGAAGCGGCGATCACTGAGCGCACCAAGGCGATTGTGCCGGTGCACTATGCGGGTGTGGCATGTGAGATGGATACCATCATGGCGCTGGCCGAAAAGTATGACCTGTGGGTAGTGGAAGATGCCGCGCAAGGCGTGATGTCGACCTACAAGGGTCGTGCGCTTGGCACCATCGGGCATATCGGTTGCTACAGCTTCCATGAAACCAAAAACTACACCGCGGGTGGTGAAGGTGGCGCGACTCTCATCAATGATCCAGCGCTGATTGAGCGGGCCGAAATCATTCGTGAGAAAGGCACCAACCGCAGTCAATTCTTCCGTGGTCAGGTGGATAAATACACGTGGCGCGACATTGGCTCCAGCTACCTGATGTCGGATTTGCAGGCGGCCTATCTGTGGTCACAACTGGAAGCGGCGGAGCGGATCAACCAGCGTCGCCTGAAGCTGTGGCAGACCTATTTTGATGCGCTGTCTCCACTGGCGGCGGCCGGTCGGATCGAGTTACCAAGCCATCCGGCAGACTGCGCGCATAACGCCCACATGTTCTACATCAAACTGCGTGATATCAACGATCGCAGCGCCTTCATCAGCTTTATGAAAGAAGCCGAGATCATGACCGTATTCCATTACATCCCTCTGCATGCTTGCCCGGCGGGTGAGAAGTTCGGGGTGATGCATGGCGCGGATCAGTTCACCACCGCCGAGAGCGAGCGTTTGGTGCGTTTGCCGCTGTTCTACAACATGGATGAGTTGACGCAGCGTACCGTGATCCAGACGATGCTGAACTTCTTCGCCTGATTATGTCGTTAGCTAAAGCGTCGGTATGGACCGCAGCCTCGACTCTGGTCAAGATCGGGGTCGGGCTGTTGGTGGTCAAGTTACTGGCTGCCTCTTTCGGCCCGCAAGGGGTGGGACAGGCTGCTAACTTCATGACCATGGTGACGGTGCTGGGCGTGTTGTCCGGTGCCGGTATTTTTAACGGTGTGACCAAGTATGTGGCCGAGTTCCAGCACGATCCACAGCGTCTGCGCAGCTTGCTGGGAACCGCGTCGGCCATCACCCTGCTCTCCTCTTCGCTGCTAGCGCTGGTATTTGTGCTGGGGGCTAGCCCGATCAGCCAAATCCTGTTCGGACATTCCGATTTTGTGCCGGTGATCCGCGCGGTGGGGTTGATCCAGATGGGGATTGCCTACGCTAATTTATTGCTGGCGATCCTCAAAGGTCAGCGTGATGCGATGGGTAACGCACTCGCATTGATTGCCGGTAGTGTGATTGGTGTCGTGGCCTACTGCTTGAGTTTCTGGCTGGGCGGCTATGCCGGTGCACTGGCCGGGATGGCGTTGGTGCCGGCGATCACGGTTATCCCCGCGGCGCTGGTGATCAAAAAACGTAACAGTGTGCCGTTTGCCTTTTTACGGCCGCACTGGGATCGCCCGCTGGCGCGCCAGCTACTGAAATTTATTGTGATGGTGGTGATCACCTCGGTCACCCTGCCTGCGGCCTATGTGATGCTGCGTAATGTGTTGGCCGCCGATTATGGCCTGGATGCGGTCGGGATGTGGCAAGGGGTGAGTAAGATCTCCGATGCCTATCTACAATTTATTACCGCCTCATTTTCGGTCTATCTGCTGCCGACGTTATCGCGTTTACAGCAGCGTGATGAGATAGTGCGCGAGATTGGCCGCACGCTGCGCTTTGTGTTACCCGCAGTAGCCACGGTCAGTTTCGCGGTGTATCTGCTGCGTGATGTGGCGATCTGGCTGCTGTTTTCGCCCGAGTTTCGGCCGATGCGCGATCTGTTTGCTTGGCAGCTGACCGGCGATGTATTTAAGGTCGGCGCCTATGTGTTTGGTTATCTGGTGGTGGCCAAAGCCGCATTACGTTATTACCTGCTGGCGGAAGTGAGCCAGTTTGTACTGCTGACCGGTCTTGCCCATTGGCTGATCCCGCGCTCTGGCGCACTGGGTGCTGCGCAGGCTTATATGCTGACTTATATTGTGTATTTTTGCCTCTGTGTTGGGGCGTTTCTTATTTATCGAAAGCGTGCATGACAGCCTTAATCCACGTTCTGGGATCTGAGATCCCGCATCATAACCATACGGTGCTCACCTTTTTCGCTGAGGTGCTGACGCCGGCATTACA
Organism: Plesiomonas sp.; assembly: GCA_051645985.1. Classification (GTDB taxonomy): domain Bacteria; phylum Pseudomonadota; class Gammaproteobacteria; order Enterobacterales; family CAMTGL01; genus Plesiomonas. The sequence continues at coordinate 8,091 of JBOFCH010000262.1, forward strand.
GCAACCGGCACTGACCCGAGAGTTTTACGTGGTCAGCCATGAGCCGGGGCTGGCAGCGCGCTATCCGGCGCTCTCACTGCACTGTTTTGCCGACAAAAAGAGCTTAGCACGGGCGGTGAGTACCGCGGCGCAAGATCCACAGCAGCGTTTTTTCCTGCACGGGCAGTTTAACCCGTGGTTGTGGCTGGCTTTGTTGACCGGGAAAATCCGGTCGCAGCAAGTCAGCTGGCATATCTGGGGGGCCGACTTGTATGAGGATGCGCAAAGCTGGAAATTTAAGCTGTTTTATCGCCTGCGCCGTCCGGCACAAGGGCGGATTGGCCGGGTGTTTGCCACGCGTGGCGATCTGGCATATTTCACGCGTCGTCATCCACACAGTGCAACACAATTGCTCTATTTCCCGACCAAAATGGATTTGGCGCTGACCGGTGGTGTGCGCCAACATGATCCTGCGCAGCCGCTGACCATTTTACTGGGCAACTCGGGCGATCGCTCCAACCGCCATATTGAGGCGCTGCGCGAGATCCACGCCACCTTTGGTCAACAGGTCAAAATACGGGTGCCACTTGGTTATCCGGCCAATAATTCGGCCTATATCGCGCAGATTGCCGAGGCGGCACAGCAACTGTTCCCTCGCGGACAAGTGGAGTTGCTCACCGAGCAAATCCCGTTTGACCGCTATCTGGCTTTGCTGGCTGAGTGCGATCTGGGCTACTTCCTGTTTGCTCGCCAGCAAGGCGTGGGCACTTTGTGTCTGCTGATCCAATTTGGCGTACCGTTTGTGCTCAGTGCGCAAAACCCGTTCTGTTTGGATTTGCGTGAGCAAGGGGTGCCAGTATTGCTCAGTGGTGAGCCGCTGGATGTGGCGCGCGTCTGTCAGGCACAGGCCCAGCTCGGCGCGCTCGATCGCCGCCAGATTGCCTTTTTTAAACCGAATTACCTTACGGGCTGGCAGCAGGCACTGCGGCAGGCCGGCGGTGACGCTATTGCATCTGCAAACCGAGGAGCCGGCGCATGACCCTGACTGATTTTTCTGGCCTGCTGGTCGTTTACCTATGCTCATTGGCACTGATTTTGACATTGGGTTATCGCGAATTTCGCCGTGAACGCTTTAACTTCAATATCTTTTTTACCCTGATCTACCTGCTGACGTTTTACTTCGGTTTTCCGTTTACCTGTATCTTGAGCTTCCGCTTTGATGTGCAGACCGAGCCGCCGGAGTATCTGATGTACGCCATGCTGGCGTCGACCGCGTTTTATGCGCTGTATTATGTGGTGTACAAGACGCGGATTATCCGCCGTCAGCGTCAGCGACCAGTACTCAATATGAATCGGGTCGAAACCAATCTGACTTGGATTTTGTTGATGCTGGTGGCAGTGGTCACGGTGGGGATCTTCTTCCTGCAAAACGGCTTTTTGCTGTTCAAGTTGCAAAGCTACAGCCAGATTTTTTCCAAGGATGTGTCGGCGGTGGCGCTTAAGCGCTTCTTCTACTTCTTTATTCCGGCGATGTTGGTGGTCTATTTCCTGCGTCAAGATACCAAAGGCTGGCTGATGTTTTTGGTCACCACGGTGGCGTTTGGCATTCTGACTTATGTGATTGTGGGCGGGACGCGCGCTAATATCATCATCGCGTTTGCCCTGTTTTTGTTTATCGGCATTATTCGTGGCTACATCACCTTGCCGATGTTGATTGCCGCCGGGGCAGCCAGTGTAGTTGGCATGTTCTGGTTGGCGTTAAAGCGCTATAGCTTGGATGTGAGTGGTTCGGAGGCGTTTTACACCTTCTTATACCTGACCCGCGACACTTTCTCACCGTGGGAGAACTTGGCACTACTGCTGGAAAATTATCACAAGATTGATTTTCAGGGGTTGGCACCGATTATTCGCGATTTCTACGTCTTTATTCCATCGTCACTGTGGCCTGATCGCCCGAGTCTGGTGATCAATACCGCCAACTACTTCACGTGGGATGTGCTCGAGTACTTTGCCGGCTTAGCCATTTCGCCGACGCTGATTGGCTCGCTCGTTATTATGGGCGGTGTGCTGTTTATCCCGGTAGGGGCCGTGATCGTCGGATTACTGATCAAGTGGCTAGACTGGCTGTATCACAGTGGTATGCAGGAGCCTAACCGCTATAAAGCGGCGATCTTGTTGGCCTACAGTTTCGGTAACGTGTTTACCCTGATTGTACTGGTGCGCGAAGGGCTGGATTCGTTTGTGTCACGGATGGCATTTTTCTCGATTATTTTCGGTCTGTGTCTGTTACTGGCCAAATTACTGTATTGGCTGTTTGAAGCCAGCGGCTTGATCCGCCGGCGCTTGAAGGTGCAAGAACATGAGTGATATTCCTAAGTACATCCTGCGCGGTCTGCAAATCTGGGGCTTTGCTGATATGGCTCAGTTCGTCGCGTACCTGCTGGCGCCGCAAGATACCAAAGTCGGGACACTGGTGGCGATCAATGCGGAGAAGGTAATGACCGCCGAAGAGTCGCCGGCACTTAAGGCATTGCTGAATGCGGCTGAGTACAAATATGCCGATGGGGTCAGCATTGTGAACTCCATCCGCCGTAAATATCCAGAAAGTCCAAAGCTGCAACGCATTCCGGGCTGCGAGTTGTGGGAAGCGCTGATGGAAGAAGCAGGCCGTCAGGGGATCCCGGTCTTTCTGGTCGGCGGTCGTCAGGATGTGTTAAGTGAAGTGGAAGATAAACTACGCCAGCAATGGCAGGTCAATATCGTTGGCAGTCAGAATGGTTACTTCACGGCCGAGCAGACGCCGGATCTGTTCGAACAAATTCGCGCTAGCGGCGCAAAGCTGGTAACGGTTGCGATGGGATCGCCTAAGCAAGAGCTGTTTATGCGCGATTGCCGTAAGGTTTACCCCGATGCTCTCTACATGGGGGTCGGTGGCACGTATGACGTGTTTACCGGCCATGTGCTGCGCGCCCCTGCCTTATGGCGTAAATTGGGTCTGGAATGGCTGTATCGTTTACTGTCACAACCGACCCGTTGGCGGCGTCAGCTCAAACTTTTGAAGTATGTCGCGTATCATTACAGTGGAAAGCTGTAGTTTTAAGCAAGTTTCGGGTAAAGTATCAGCAGTCGGTTCTTTTTGCAGAAAAAAATGCGAAAAGGGCTAGACAGGTACAGATGAAATCCGTAATATGCGACCCCGCAACGGCGCGCAGGGCGCCCGTAGCTCAGCTGGATAGAGCGCTGCCCTCCGGAGGCAGAGGTCTCAGGTTCGAATCCTGTCGGGCGCGCCATATAGCAATGTGAATGTGCGAATATGGTAGTGTATTGTGCCCAACGTTGTGGATGTAAGCTGAAAAAACTCTATGGTGGCTGTAGCTCAGTTGGTAGAGTCCTGGATTGTGATTCCAGTTGTCGTGGGTTCGAGCCCCATCAGCCACCCCAGATTAAACAGTATGGCGAAAGCGGTACTGAGCAAGAAGATAAGTGATACGCGAAGGTGGCGGAATTGGTAGACGCGCTAGCTTCAGGTGTTAGTGTCTTAACGGACGTGAGGGTTCAAGTCCCTCTCTTCGCACCACACTTCTTGTGAACATGAATATTCGGTGAGTAGCGCAGCCCGGTAGCGCAACTGGTTTGGGACCAGTGGGTCGGAGGTTCGAATCCTCTCTCACCGACCATCATAATGAAAAGCCCGCTCTTTGAGCGGGCTTTTTGTTTTTCTGCTGATTCGCATGTTGAACCTCCTCTGCCATCCCGCTTTTCTATGTATTCTTTCTGTGCATCCTTCCTTACGCGTTGTTCTGATCTTATTCTTGGTGTTGTTTTCTGGCGGTGTATTCTCTGCACTTGTGCTAGGTACCTGCTCACGTAGTCTGGTATCCCAGATGTACGCAGTGTCGTGTCATGACCGATGTCTGTATATAGAGGGGTATATACTTATATAAAGAAGAGGATGTTTATAAAGAAGAGAATATTCAGGAAAAGGGATAAACGCCGAGTGTGATCAAGTTAGTGATGGGTTGCCGCTTGGCGACGTACTGTGTGCTAGCGGCAACGAAGAAGAACAGGCAATAAAGAATTAATATGCGAGTTGTTGCAGGGTGTGCAGTAGCGCCTCTTGATCATCACACAGAGAAATACCGGCGGCCGCCATTTCCTGACAGGCTTGCGCGGTGGTGTCTGGCGCAATCCCACGGCAGGCTGCCAGATTCAGTAACACCGTAAAATGGCCAGTGCGCTGTAGTTGCAGTGCGGTGGTTTTCACGCAGTAATCAGTTGCCAGTCCGCCCAGTATGATATGGGTCACGCCCTGACAGCACAGCCACTCGATAAGTCCGGTGCTGAGTTTTTCCTGCAAATCATGATAGCAAGCACCGTACGGATGCAGATCTGGCTCAATACCTTTCCACACCACAAAGTCATACTCGGTGACAGCAGGTAGACCGGGAATGGTTTCAAAACCGCGCGTACCAGGAACGGCATGGGCCACCCACGTTAGATCGGCATTCGGATGTGGCAAGGGCTGTAACATCTGTTGTGGGTCATCCACTACCCACAGTGCATTGGCCGGATGGGCATCTTTGGTCAGCACCCGCACGTGGGCCAATTGCGCCTGCGTATTGAGGGCCTCGGCAATTTGATCGCCGCCCTGTACCGGCAGCTCCTGTGGGCACAGCGGAGAGAATGTACACTGCGGATCGACATCGAGCGCTGCAATCTTCATCACTTATCCTTTTTTATCGACCATAACCTCGCTGTTTCTGGCTAAATAACTAGCAAAAATCAGCCTTCTGACCGGATTTTCACCAAACAGCGGCAAATATGCAAATTATCTTGAATAATCCCTTGCGCCCGCCGCAAAACGCCCTATAATGCGACCCCACTGACACGGCAACTGTGATGCAAATCACTGATTGGCCAGCAGTAATGAATACCGGCTCTTGAGAAGATGGGAAAACATTTTCTTGACAGCAAAGCAGGATTGCGGAATAATTCACTT
>JBOFCH010000263.1:0-1692 GCA_051645985.1 Plesiomonas sp.
CGGGCGCCCGCTACAACACCGTAGCACGGAAGTGATCCGTAAATTATCTGCTGAGCTAAAAGGGCAGTTGCCAATAATCGGTGTCGGCGGGATTGATTCGGCCATTGCTGCGCGTGAAAAAATGGCGGCCGGAGCCTCACTGGTACAAGTTTATTCCGGATTTATTTATCATGGCCCGCGTTTAATTAAAGATATTGTGTCTCATCTCTGATTATTTCTGCATAAAAAGCCAGACAGGGGTTTGCAATACCTTCTGTCTGGTTTACATTTATCATTGTCTCTTACTGTTTTATAAAACACACTGTCTACACTGATAAAATACATTAGGTCTGATAATGAAAATCAAGCCGGACGATCGCTGGAAATGGTATTTTGACGCCGAGTTTGACCGTTTAATGCTCGATCTTGCCAATGGAATGGTATTTCGCTCCCGGCTCGCGGGTCGTTTTTTGATTGCGGATATTTTTTCTGGCTGTGCATTTACGGTCGAAGATACTGCACAATATTATGATTATATGGATGGCCTGCAAGCCTGCCCACTAACTTCTGCGCAGAAAGCGGAATTAGTTTTAAACGCAGTTGCAGCGCAACGGTTTTTAAAGCCAGTTATGCCGAAGAGCTGGTATTTTGCGCAAATTAATCATGGCTATTCACCGGAAATGGGTGAGTTGGTACAGGTACAACTGGTTGATAGCGAAGAGAAAGTACTGCTGTTTGTCGTAGAGAACAGTGGCAACGCCAGTTTGTGTCTGGTAGCGCAATCGCAGATGAGTCTCAATGATCGTCCTTTAGCGCTGGGTGACCCTATTAAAGTGATGAACGACCGTTTATCTCCAGCATCGATGCTGGCATACGGCGCGTATGCTTGTGCCGGTTAACTGTGTGAGCGTGATGATTTTTGAATCTGTATTTTGTGTGATGTAAATCACTACTCCATGCTTTTCACACTTACTTTTTGCATAAAATTTTGATGTATCTCTTTATCTGAGGTCAGTCAGATCCTTATACTTCGCTCCTTCAACACTACGGAGCGTAAAAGTATGAGCATTCTAATGGCAATCGCACTGACTACCGGTCTTTTATCCGGTCTTTGGGCTTGGATTGCGGTCAGTCTCGGCTTGCTCAGTTGGGCCGGTTTCCTAGGATGTACAACGTATTTTGCCTCTCCGGTAGATGGGCTGCGTGGTTTGCTGCTTAGCGTATTGACCAATCTCAGTGGTGTTTTCTGGGCGATGGTGATCTTGCACGGCAGTGCATTGACGCCGCATCTGGAAATCGCCGGTTATATGCTGACCGCCGTTGTTTCTTTCATGATGTGTATTCAGGCCAAGCAACACTGGCTAAAATTTATTCCCGGTACCTTTATCGGTTGTTGTGCAACTTTTGCCGCTAACGGCCAGTGGCAGGTTGTTGTGCCATCATTAGTGCTGGGCGCGGTATTTGGTTATAGCATGAAGGCGAGTGGTGTCTGGTTGCACGCTAAGCTGGCACAAAATAAGCAGGCACAAAAAAATAGTCACTTGCGCCAAGAAGAGGTAGAGGATAAGGCCACAGAAAAACCGGTGCAATCAGCCTGAGGAGGCTGCCCCCTTAATTTCTGACCGGCGACATGCTCTGTTGCAGAGCACGGCGATCCCATCATGTCCATTCAGTCATCATATCGCATGGCGATTGCAGCTCATCCCCCGCCAT
>JBOFCH010000264.1:0-2450 GCA_051645985.1 Plesiomonas sp.
GACCGGTATTGAAGATCCGCTGGCGGCCTCAGACAAGGCGCTGGACTGGGTTGATCTGGTGCTGTGCACTGCCGGTCCTGTGGGCCTGTACATGGCCGGTTATACCGATGAAAGTACGCTGCGTCAGACTCAGCATCCGCTGTTGCCGGGTGTGATCCCAGAATTTAACTTGTACGAATTCAGCCGTCCGATGCATCGTGATGCGTGCGAAAATCCAAAGCGGATTTACTCGCATATCGCGCCGTACATGGGCGGACCGGAAAAGATCATGAACACCAACGGTGCCGGTGATGCGGCGCTGTCATCCATTTTGCATGATATGGCGGCGAACCAATACCACCGTAATAACGTGCCGAACTCCAGCAAGCATATGCGTACTTTCATGAGCTATTCCTCATTGGCTCAGTTGTGTAAGTATGCCAACCGAGTCAGCTATCAAGTGCTAAACCAGCATTCTCCACGCTTGACGCGTGGCTTGCCAGAGCGCGAGGACAGCTTAGAAGAGTCTTACTGGGAGCGTTAATTGGCGGGAGCCATCCAGATCAGGCCAGCATATTAATGCTGGCTTTTTTTATCGTCATGTGATGTTCGCACACAGCGTCATTGATGATGTTGTTTTATATGCGATGGTGCTCATCGGTGGCCTGTGCCGCAGCCAGACAGGCTTTTTTAAATGCAATATTAACGTGGCCAAAAATCTTCGTAAATTTGAGCTGAAACGTTCATATTTAGCGTTTAGTGATAAACTTTATGATTAAACCGAATTTTTTCACTATTTAAGGCAGATTTAATTTTTCCTGCATGCTAAAAAGGCGCCCTCAATCCGATGCCCCAAATGCTGTTATTATAGAGAGGGAACGATGAAGTTGATTTTACGCTTGCTGGCAGGTATTGCTTTTGGTGTATTTTGTGGCCTTTTTGCACCTGACTTGTTTATCCGGGTAATGATCACCGCTAAGGTGCTGATTAGCCAGATGATTGGTTTTACCATCCCGCTACTGATCCTGTTTTTTGTTACCAGCGGTATTGCCAGTTTACCGAAGAACTCCGGTAAACTGCTGGGCAAAACCGTTGGCTTGGCCTATGCCTCTACCATTGGTGCCGGTTTCTTAGCTTACTTTGCTTCTTTGCAAATTCTGCCTTCTTTGCTGAGCCATGCTGCTCAGTTGGCAGAGCCGGTGCGTAAGTTAGAGCCGCTGATGACACTGCAAATCCCGCCTGTTATGGGCGTAATGAGTGCATTGGTGCTGGCCTTTGTGTTTGGTCTGGGCATTGTGTCCACCGGCAGCAGCGAAATGAAAAAGCTGAGTGATCAAGGCCGTGACATCATTGAACTGCTGTTGAGCAAGTGCATGATCCCGGCGCTGCCATTCTACATTGCCGGTGTATTTGCTGACATGACCGTACAAGGCACCGTATTTGCGACGTTGAAAACGTTCAGTCTGGTACTAGTGTTGGTGGTAGTACTGCACTGGCTGTGGTTGTCATTCCAGTTCATTACCACGGGCGCTATCGTTAAGCGTTCGCCGCTGTTCTTGCTGAAAAACATGATGCCTGCGTACTTTACCGCACTGGGTACCATGTCTTCTGCCGCGACACTGCCAGTGACTTTGCGTCAGGCGCAAGTGGCCGGAACCAGCAAAGGCATTGCGAACTTTGTTGTGCCATTGTGTGCCAACATTCACATGGCCGGTTCGGCGATCAGTATTGTCACTGTCGCTTGTGCTGTAATGCTGATGAGCGGTTATGCGCATTTGCCAAGTCTGGCTGAAATGGTACCGTTTATTCTGATGCTCGGTATTACCATGGTTGCTGCGCCGGGAGCACCGGGTGGTGCGGTGATGGCAGCGTTGGGTCTGCTGGGTACGATGTTGGGCTTTAGCGAAGCGATGCTTGGTCTGCAAATTGCGCTGCACTTGGCACAAGATGGTTTTGGTACCGCGTGTAACGTAACCGGTGATGGTGCCTTAGCCATGTGTGTAGACAAGATGGCCGCGGGTGATAGCGTCGAAGATGCAGAGCCAGACGTGGTGGAAGATATCGCCTGAGTCGGTGATTAAGCATCTGGTTTATCAAAGCCCGCAACCTTGATTGCGGGCTTTTTTACGTTTACCGGCAAGCATTTTCTCTCTGTTTTGTCATTTTATGATATGAAAGCAAAGATCAAAAAAATCTGAACAAAAGGTTTATTGTTTCTTGTAGACATAATTTAATATGTGCCCCTGATGTTGTTAGCCGCAGACCGGCTCAGGTCTGATTCTATGCTACGCCTCTGGTTACACTCTTGTTAATTTCGCACTAGCCATATGGTATGGATTGTCCATACTGATATGAAACTAGGCTCTTTTGGGGTCATTGATGAAAGCTGTTCGTGTATTTGCCGGCCTGCTGGTGTCTGCGCTGGCAATCTTGACAGTGCCTTTGGCACTGGCTACGTCTTATCCTTTGCC
>JBOFCH010000265.1:0-1634 GCA_051645985.1 Plesiomonas sp.
TTTCCAATCTAAAATAAAACAATATTAAAATCATGCGCTTATTTTTTTATGCTGACAAGTTTGATGTGGCACGCGGATATTCAGGCGTGTAATCGGTAAACTTTGTGCTTCTTACAGGCTTTTGTACGCATGCTTTGTTGATTAGCAGAAACTTATTTAAAGAGACATCGGACATGAATTTTGAGCACGTGATGGGTTTGGGTGTGGCGGGTAATTTTGCCGGTCATCTTGAGCAGGCAGGTGAGGCCAAGGATTTTGTGGCGGTGAAAGTGGCCGATGCCGTGGCGCCGAAAGCCATTTTCCCATTCTATGTACCGTCAGCCGAGGCGGGATTCCTGCAAACGTATCCGCTGTCCAGCGATCATATTGTGCCGCCGGCAGATGCGGATAATTTACAGATTGAGCCGGAAGTGGCGTTACTGTGTGATATTCATTATCAGAATAGACAAGTGGTTGGTCTGACTCCGCGTTATTTTGCTGCGTACAACGATTGCTCTATCCGTCGGCCAAATGCTCGTAAAATCAGTGAGAAAAAAAACTGGGGGCCGTGCAGTAAAGGGATCTCCTCGACCCTGTTGGAAATTGACCATTTTACTCCGGGTGGGGTGATGGATGATTACCGTATTGGTTGCTATCTGGTTCGTGGTTCAGATGTGTACCGCTATGGTGTCGATAGCCCAGTGGTAGAATACAGTTATTTCCATCAGCGGCTGATTGACTGGTTAATTAACCAGATGAACTTCCAAAAAGATGAAGGCCCAGCGGAAAATATTGCGCAATTGCTGAAAAAAGCGGGCTATCCGAAGCAAGCACTGATCAGTATCGGGGCGACCCGTTATACCGAGTTTGGTGAAACCCATTACCTGCGTCCGGGCGATCGCAGTGTGGTGGTGGTGTACAAAGGTTCGGCATACAGCGCGCACGATATCGAAGAGAAGGTGCGTAATAATCAGCTGTCTGACGCATACCTGTCGGCACTGGTGCAGCAGGTGGATGTGTAAGCTTTCTCTTTTTATGACGCGCTAACAGCATGAAAAAAGGGAGATGCAGCCAGCGTCTCCCTTTTTCTCTTTGTGCTTCTATCTATTCGTGATTCTTCACGATTCTAGCTCGTCGCGCTTAGGCGACGTTCGCCAGCGATTTTAGCCAGGCAATTTCCTGTGGCCAGATATCCGGATTGACGGTTTCCAGAACCAGCGGAATGCCATCAAAGCGCGGATCGGCCATGATAAATTCAAAGGCCGGTTTACCGATATTGCCGATCCCCAGACTATCATGACGATCCACTCGGCTGCCTAAGGTACTCTTGGCATCGTTAATGTGCATGCCGCGCAAATAGTTAAAACCGACCACGGCATCAAACTCGGCAAATGTCCGCGCGCAGGCTTCGCTGGAGCTAAGATCATAACCGGCAGCAAACGTGTGGCAGGTATCGATACACACCCCAACTCGGCTTTTGTCTTCAACCTGCGCGATAATTTCTGCCAGATGTTCAAAACGCCAGCCTAAGTTAGAGCCTTGCCCGGCGGTATTTTCAATGACGGCGGTCACGCCCTGAGTCTGCGCCAGCGCCAGATTGATGGACTCGGCGACTTTGGCCAGACTTTCGCTCTCACTGATTTTATTCAGATGGC
>JBOFCH010000266.1:0-7604 GCA_051645985.1 Plesiomonas sp.
TCAGCAGATCTTGTGGCGATGTAAACTGCATATGCTGCGCCACCCACATCTGGTGCTGACCCACATCGGTGGTCACCACACTGGCGCGCGGGCGGCGCTGTGACAGGGTGCGCAGTAAAGCCGGCGCATCGATGCGTTCGCCTTGCTCGGCACTGGCGTAATCCCAGCCATGCGCCGCTTGCAGCGCCGCTACCTGCGCCCGCCACGGCGCGATCGCCAGGGGAGAAGTCAGTGCGGCGCTCAACGCGGGCAGCAAGGTACGCAGATCGCCGTGCAATGCCACGTCGGGACGGCGCAATTTGCCAAACTCGGCGCTATCGATATCCAGATGGATCACCTTGGCCGCAGGAGCAAACGTCTCCAGCTTGCCAGTTACCCGATCATCAAAACGAGCGCCCACCACCAGTAGCACGTCACACTGCTGTACCGCCAGATTGGCCGCTTTACCACCGTGCATACCGAGCATGCCTAAGTAACCGGGATGTTGCGGATCGACCGCGCCCAGCCCTTTCAGAGTTGCCACCGCCGGCATGCCCGTTTGGCGCAGCAAAGCGTTCAACTCGGCACTGGCCCCCGCCAGCGCCACCCCACCGCCGACATACAGCATCGGACGCTGCGCCACATGCAACAGCTGGCACGCCTGTGACAGCGCCTGTGGCAGCCACGTTGGTGCCGGAACATCCGCTACTGCCAACGGCTGCGGACGGATGGGCATCAATTGAATATCTTTCGGAATATCCACCAACACCGGCCCAGGACGACCACTGCTGGCCACATGAAACGCTTCGGCCAGTACCGAGGTCAGCTCCTCAGGACGACGCACCAAAAAGCTGTGCTTGGTACAGGCCAAAGACAGACCGAGCACATCCACTTCCTGAAAAGCATCGGTGCCGATCAGTGGGCTGGCCACTTGGCCGGTGATGGCAACCACCGGCACGGAGTCCAGCAGCGCATCGGCCAAGCCGGTGATCAAGTTAGTGGCGCCCGGCCCGGAGGTAGCAATACACACCCCGACCCGACCACTGGCGCGGGCATAGCCGATCGCCGCCATCGCCGCACCTTGCTCATGGCGGCATAACAGGTGCTCGATACCGCCGTCATACAGGGCGTCATACACCGGCATGATGGCACCGCCCGGATAACCAAACACCGTCTCTACCCCCTGCGTTTGCAGAGTCTCTATCACCCACTGTGCTCCCGTTCGCTGCGCTCCCGTCATGGCCTTACCTCATCTGCTCATGTCGGGTACTGATGCTTGGCGTATCACTCATGCTCTGTACTCCTTGTGGATATACGCGCCGGAATTCCTGTACGAAAAAGCCCCCGGACCTTTCGGTGCGGGGGCTTCTCGTTTCCGGCTTACCTGTCTGTTAGTCAGTCTGCCATTTGCCAAGTGCGACCCCGCGCGGTGAGATAATAATCACCACGTTGACGATAATTAGGGTTAGCACGGCACGGATAGACTGCATAAGTCGAATTCTTTCCCGGATTTATTGTGTTTAGTTGTTGTGTTTGTCCGCTGACCACGCCTCCGGCAATGAGCGCGTGGTCATGCTTTGCACAATTAAAGAGGTATCACAGCTGTTCAGTTTTTGACAACTTATTTTTGCGAAAATCTTCGCGCATCCGCAAACCATCTGAATAACAAACTGATTTTTAAAGGTAAAAAAGAGGCTCTTTTTTTGCCTCCTCAGGCGTTATCGACAAGGACATTCCACGGCTATGTCACTGGCAATTCTTCACTGCCGCGCCAGCATCGGCGTACAGGCTCCGGCGGTTACCATCGAGGTACATATCAGCGCCGGTCTACCGGGGCTGACGCTGGTCGGTCTGGCGGAAACCTCGGTCAAAGAGGCGCGCGATCGGGTGCGCAGTGCGCTGCTCAACAGCGGACTGGAGTTCCCGGCACGGCGCATCACCGTCAATCTGGCTCCCGCCGATCTGCCCAAGGAAGGCGGCCGTTTCGATTTGCCGATTGCCTTGGGGATTCTGGCCGCCTCGGGCCAGATTGATGACCGAGCACTGGCTCAATATGAATTTACCGGCGAATTGGCACTGTCTGGTGAGCTGCGTGCCGTGACCGGGGTGATCCCGGCGGTCATGGCCGCCCATAGTGCCGGACGGCAGCTGATCTTGCCGGCCGCCAACGCCGCACAAGCCGGCTTAGTCAGCAATGCCGCGCCCTTGGTGGCCGAGGATCTGGCACAAGTCTGCGCACACTTAACCGGCAAACAGCCACTCACTACCGGGCTGCCGCCCACTATCACCAGCGTTTCATCCGGCGAACCGGCGGATTTGCAGGACATCATTGGCCAACAACAGGCCAAACGCGCGCTGGAGATTGCCGCCGCCGGCCAGCATAACCTGCTGCTGCTCGGCCCTCCCGGTACCGGAAAAACCATGCTCGCGAGTCGACTGCGCGATTTGCTACCGCTATTAAGCGACGAACAAGCCCTCGAAACGGCTGCGATCGGCTCACTGGTTCATCAAGACATTCATCCCGGCAACTGGAAACTCCGGCCGTTTCGCGCGCCGCACCACAGTGCCTCGCAAGCCGCATTGGTCGGCGGTGGTAGCCTGCCTCGTCCGGGAGAGATTTCGCTGGCCCATAACGGGATTTTATTTTTGGATGAATTACCGGAATTTGATCGCAAAGTGCTCGATGCGCTACGCGAGCCACTCGAATCGGGCGAGATCATCATCTCGCGCGCCCAAGCTAAGGTGCGTTTCCCTGCTCGTTTTCAGCTGATCGCCGCCATGAATCCCAGCCCCAGCGGGCATTATCAGGGCGTACATAACCGCAGTTCACCGCAGCAGGTGCTGCGCTATTTAAGCCGGTTATCCGGTCCGTTTTTGGATCGTTTTGATTTATCGATTGAAGTGCCGCTGTTGCCCCAAGGCAGCTTGAGCGGTACCCCACAGCGCGGTGAAAGTAGCGCTCAAGTGCGAGAGCGCATACTGCGCTGTCGCGAGCAGCAACTGGCGCGGCGTGGTAAACTCAATGCTGAGCTAAGCAGCCGTGAGGTCGAGCACGATTGCCGTTTGGGCAGTCAAGATGCGCAGTTTCTCGAGCAAACCCTCTGTAGGCTCGGCTTGTCCGTGCGGGCTTATCATCGCATCTTAAAAGTGGCACGCACACTGGCCGACTTGGCCAACGAACCACAGTTGCAACGCCAGCATCTGGCCGAGGCCCTCGGCTATCGCGCCATGGATCGGGTATTACAGCATCTGGCTCGCCAAGCTAGCACCGGCAATAGTGGCAGTGGCGCTTAAAGGATCAGTGGTTCGGAGTATCGGTTTAAGGCAAAAAAAACGGCGCCGTAAGGCGCCGGTTGTGTTACTCATCGCTGTCGGTGTAGTCTTCCACCGCATCGGCCTGCGGCTTACCACCGGACAGAGTATGAAAACGCTTTGGACGCCGCGTATGGTCGCGGTACTTGATCCAAACTTTTTCATTCTCGGTGGCTGCTGAACGCTCTCCGTGGCACACCGCCACGAACAGCTGCTCTTCTTCCGTAGCCGGCTGGCGTTTGCCAGAATCCAGCTCATCGAAGGCAACCCCCAAACGTTCGAGGATCTGTGCTTCCTTGATGGTGAAATCGCCATGACGGGCGAAACCACGCGGATAATGCTTATTATCGAAGAAGCGACGTGTTGTTACAAAGCTTTCCGCCATAATGAGACACGCTCCTAAAGTATCATGGTCGTGTGGTTTATGGCGCGGAGTATTAGTGAGGCTTGACGCCGCTGTAAAACAAAATATTTTTATCGTTATGATGAGTTTTTTTGGAGATGGGACGTGGATACCGAATTACTGAAAACCTTTATCGCCGTCAGTAAAACCCGTCACTTCGGTAAAGCCGCTGAATCCCTGTATCTGACCCAGTCCGCGGTGAGCTTTCGGATCCGCCAACTGGAAAACCAGTTGGGCGTGGTGCTGTTCAACCGGCACCGCCATAACATCCAGCTCACCGCCGCCGGTGAGCGGCTAGTGCCTTATGCCCGCACCCTGTTGCAAACCTGGCAACAAGCCCGGCAGGACGTGAGCGAATCGCCACAGCAAGGCCAGCCACTGCGTCTGAGCGCACCGGCCTGCCTGTGGGAAGCGGGTCTGACTGACTGGCTGGGCCGTCTTAGCGAACAATATCCGCAGCAGCCGCTGCGCACCTTGATCAACAGCTCACGCTCGGTTAGCCGTCAGCTAGCCGAACAAGAGTGCGATCTGGCCTTTAGCCTCGATCTGCCGCGCAGTGAAGAGCTGAACGCGCTGGCCTGTGGTGAAATCCGGTTACAATTGGGCAGTAATCTGCCCGCCGGGATCCGGCTGCGCCCCGAGCAATATTGCCGCATCGACTGGGGCAGTCACTTTATTCAGCAGCAAGCGGTCTGGTTCGCACCGGATCACCCACCGCGACTGCACACGGAGTCATTGCTGCAAGCGCTGCAACACTTGCACCATCAGCCGGGCTGCGCCTTTATCCCAGATAGGCTACCCGCCACCCAGTTACCGGCGCAGTGGCAAGTGCAAACAGACTTTCCGCCGCAGACTTTTACCCTGCACGCCTTATGGCCGGCCCGTAGCCCCCATGACGCCAAACTGCGAGAGTTGCTGCAAACCACCGTCTTACCGGCGCGCGACGACCAATAAGCGCCGCGTACCGGCAATACCGAGTCTGTTCAGTGCCGGCACCGTTAAGACGCCCAGCTGACTGCGCTTAAGCGCGTGGCTGTTGCAACAGGAATTTCACCAGCGCATCGTAGTGCTGAATAAACTGCTCGGTGGAGTCGGCCGACAATGCCCCCATGTTAATCTGGTACTTGCCATCAATGATAACGGTCGGCACACCACGCAGTTCGTACGTCTGAGCGGCTTGCTGCTGTTTGGCGACCAGTGCGTTGACCATGAAACTGTTCAGCGCCGAGTCATACTCCTGCGCACTCACGCCGATTTGCAAAAAAGCATCTCGGATACCGGCCACGCTGTTAATAGTGCGGGTTTTCTGGATCCCGTTAAACAGTACCGGTTGTACCTGTTTTTCCACCCCCAGCGCCATCGCCACTGCCCAAGCTCGCGTCAGATCTGGCCCCAGAGGGCCTAAAAAATCCACATGGTACTGGATAAACTCGCCATCTTTAGGCACCGCAGCGGCGATCTTTCCTGGCAAGCCATAGCTGTACTCAAAGTCGTAACAATGTGGACAATAAAACGAGAAAAATTCCAGCGCCTGCGGCTTGGCAGTAGCCGGTTTATCAAAGGTGGTGTACTGCTTACCATCAGTAAATTCAGCTGCTTGCAACGCCGGGCTGAATGCGGGAGCCGCCAGTAATAACGTTGCTACCAGCATCCCTACTTTCATCTTCATTATTTACACTCCCACAACAAAAGATATGAATCACGGAAAGTACTTTACGGGGGCTGACCACGGCCAGCAAGGGTGAGAGAAGAAAAGTTATGTAAAGAAAAGCGCGCCCACCACTCATGATGCACGCGCTTTCATTATTACGTATTACGACCTCGGTAAGACTTATTTTTGTTGCAACAAGAATTTTACCAAGGCACCGTACTGCTGGACAAACTGGTCATTATTTTTAGCATCAAAACCACGTGGCTCAATACGGAATTTGCCGTTAATGTAGATAGATGGCACACCTTCCACTTGGAAGTCCTGCGCGGCTTTAGCTTGCTGCGCCACAAACGAGCTGACCATGAAGCTGCTCAGCGCGGCATCATACTCATCGCTTTTCACGCCGATTTTTTCAAACGCGGCGCGGATATCGGCTGGCGTTTTGATGCTACGGGTTTTCTGGATCCCCTCAAACAACACTGGTGCCACTTTCTGCTCCACACCCAACACATTCGCTACCGCCCATGCCTGACTCAGATCTTTACCCAATGGGCCAAGGAAATCGACGTGGTATTGCTTAAACTGGCCATTGGTAGGGATTTCACTGCGGATCATTTGTGGGATATGGAAGGTGTTTTCAAACGCAAAACAGGCCGGGCAGTAGAAAGAGAAAAACTCAATGGCCTCTGGTCTGGCGGTCGCCGGACGCTCCAGAGCCACATATTGTTTACCTTCGGTAAACTCGGCGGCAGCCACCTGAGTAGCCAGCAATAATCCCGCTAACGTCAGCCAAATCTTCTTCATTTCCACATCCTTTAAAATAAATAATAAAAAATCAGCTGGAGTAAGGCCAACCCACCAGAGGTGATCCCACTCCATATTGCGCCGCTGCCAGTTTAATAGACCGGCATTAATTGCAGTGGCGGTTCACGCAGAGCCGCAATCTGCTCTTTACAGGCCAGAATTTGCTGCTCCCAGTAACGAGGCTCAGCAAACCACGGGAAGCTACGCGGAAACGCGGGATCTTCCCAGCGCCGAGCCAGCCATGCCATATAGTGCACCATCCTCAGACCACGCAAAGGCTCGATCAGTTGCAACTCCCGCGCAGTAAAATCACAAAATTCCCCGTAACTTTCCAGCAGAATATCCAGCTGCATCAATCGCTCATGTCGTTCGCCATTGAGCAGCATCCACAAATCCTGAATCGCCGGGCCGTTACGAGCATCATCCAGATCGACAAATAACGGGCCATCACGCCACAAAATATTGCCCGGATGGCAATCACCATGCAGACGCAGTGGCTGCCAATCGCTATACCAATGTTGTTCAATTTCGTGGATCAGCAAATTGAGATCGGAGAAGAACACCGAGCGCAACTCCGCCGGAATAAACGTCGACCCTTGCAGAAACTCGCGCGGTTGATACAGATATTCCTCTAGCCCCAAAGTGGGGCGCTCGACAAACAGTTGTTTGCGGCCTTGCTGGTGGAGCCGGCCCATAAAACGGCCAACCCACTCCAACTGATCAAGGTTATCGACCTCATACTGCCGACCACCGACACTCGGGAATACGGCAAACCAGAAGCCCTCATGTTGATGTAAAGTCTCGCCCTGTAACGTCAAGGGAGCCACTACCGGAATATCGGCCGCGGCCAACTCACAGGCAAAGGCATGCTCTTCGCGGATCTGCGCGGCACTCCAGCGCTGCGGACGGTAAAACTTCACCACATAGCGACGCCGATCTTCGTCCAGCAACTGGTAAACACGGTTTTCATAGCTGTTCAGGGCCAGCAAACCGGAATCGACTCGGATCCCGACCGCCTCGAGGGCGTCCATGATCAGATCGGGGGAGAGAGTTTGGAAGGCAAATGCGCTGCGGTGCTCAGTCATGATAGGCCTGTGCGATCATCATCAAGGTAGACGACAGCATAGCAGAATCAGCCGCGGATGAGCAGGCAGCCGCACGGGCTGCCTAGCATGGCGTGATGCGCTTAGCGCTCACTGAAAAAGCGACTTTCGGCGCTAACCGCGGCGGCGTGCTCATCTTGCGCCCGAGCGCTAAAACGGATCGGTAACACGGCGGGCACGCTTTGCTCTACCGGCAGCGCCAAGGTCAGCGGAATGGTATCCACTTCACCGGCCGCCACTTGCACTTGCTGCGGCCCTAACCACTGAGTCCCTGCCGGTAATCCTTCCACTGACAGCTGATAAGTCACTGGCTGCTGCGTTTTATTCTGCAACTTCAAGATGAAGGTATTCT
>JBOFCH010000267.1:0-3670 GCA_051645985.1 Plesiomonas sp.
AACCATGTTCGACGTGATGGAAAAATACGGCGTGCTGGGCGTGGAAATGGAAGCGGCCGGTATCTACGGCGTAGCGGCTGAGTTTGGTGCGAAAGCGCTGACTATCTGCACCGTGTCTGATCATATCCGTACTCACGAGCAGACTACCGCCGAAGAGCGTCAGTTGACTTTCAACGACATGATTGAAATTGCACTGGAATCTGTTCTGCTGGGCGACCAAGAATAATCCTGCGCTTTTCTTCCGTGCTGATAATCAAAAAGCGATGCTAAGGCATCGCTTTTTTTATGGCCATCATATCGCCATGCTATCGAGATGTTATCGCGCTTGAGCTGCTATCAGCGCCGCCGTGGCGGTTTACGTACCGGCATCCGACGGCGACGACGTTGCTTGAGTTGGGCTACCGACGGCTCGCTGGGCGCTGCGCGTTTTGGCGTGGGCGCAATGGTCTGCGGTATGGCACTGTTGGCGCGCAGCGGCCAGTGGAAAGTGCGGTTTTTCAGCAACATATGCGCCATCACGGCGCCAATCAGTGTGGCGGTCAGCAGCATCAGGCGGATCAGTGTGGTGGTGTTATCGATCAGGCGATCATCGCTGGACTGCACATGGGTATCTAGCGTGACGCGTAAAAAGCCCAGCGGCACATTATTCTCGGTGATCACTTCTACCATCTGCCGGTTAAACAGCGCATTGCGCTGGCTACCGTCTAGCCCCAGACGTTCACGTACCGTGGTGGTGGTGCCGGATTGGGCGATCAGGGTGCCGTCGATGCGATAGACGCTGGCATCCAAGATCCGATCTTCACGCGTCAGCTTGTCTAACAGCGCGCTGACATGATCCGAGGCATCGTCATTGTTCATCAGTGGCGAGAGATTCCCGGCAATTTGTCGGGTCAGGGTGCGGGCCAGTTGATCGACCTGATTGGAGCGTGAGGCTTGGGCGCTCATACCAAACACGCTAGCCCATTGCAGCATCAGGAGCAGCAAACAGGTGCCGATGCTGCAAATCAGGATAGTGCGCAGGTGATATTGGATAAATTTGATTATCGGCATCAGAAGATCTCAGTGTAAACGGGGCGCACGAACAATAAAGCGACAACTTTAATGTGAATGTATTAATGTGAATGTATTAATGTGAATGTATTAGTCACAGCAAAAACGTATCCGTAATCGCATGTGATGGCGCTCATATCCCCGCATGACGCCCGCATAACGGTAGTTCGACATCTTCTCGCCTCTATCGACATCTTATATCCCTCTCTCAGCCCGCGCATCGGGAGTTGCCAGAGCGCCCCGCAATAGGATAGTTTGATGCGGCAGATTTGCATCCCTCCTGCCTTACACGCTTGAGAGTGATGGGGTCTGTCGCCACAGTTTATTGTCTTATGTTCACGCAGTTTATCTTCACGCAGTCGCCCCTGCGTGCCGTTCACGGGTTTTAGAGCAGGAAGCCACACATGAATTATCAGGATGTCAGTTTTAGCCACCTTCCGCCCACCATGTCTGACTGGCCATTACTGCCGCTGTCATTGTGCAGAGGAGAAGTGGTGCCGCTTGATTATACCGCGGGAGCAAGCGGATGGCTGCTGTATGGGAAAAATTTAGATAAAGCCTGTTTAGACCGTTTTCAGCGGCAATTGGATGAAGCCATTGTGTTGGTGGCGGCGTGGCGGGTCAGTGAATATCAGGTTGTACGGCTGGCCGGAGAGTTACCTGCGGCCGCCGCAGCGGCGGCCGATACGCTACAACTGGATGTTGCTCGGATGGGGGCTGTACCGTCGTTACGCCAGATGGGGCTGCTGGTGATGGACATGGACTCCACCGCTATCCAGATCGAGTGCATCGATGAAATCGCCCGTCTGGCGGGCACCGGTGAACAAGTGGCCGAGGTTACCGAGCGGGCGATGCGTGGCGAGCTAGATTTTGCGCAAAGCTTGCGTCAGCGCGTCGGGACACTACGCGGAGCTGACAGTGCTATTTTGGCGCAGGTGTTGGCCGATTTACCGCTGATGCCGGGGCTGACTGAGCTGGTGCATAAGTTGCTGGCGTTTGGCTGGCAGGTGGCTATTGCCTCCGGTGGTTTCACCTATTTTGCCGATCAGCTTAAACAGCGGTTGCAGCTGGTGCATGCTGAAGCCAATTGTCTGGGCATCGAAGACGGACGTCTAACTGGCGACGTGGTCGGCCCGATTGTAGATGCTGAGCGTAAAGCGAAGGTGTTACGTGAACTGGCGCAGCAGTATGGGATCCCACACAGCAATACCGTCGGCATTGGCGATGGTGCCAATGATTTGAAAATGTTGCAGGCGGCAGGCCTTGGCATCGCGTTTCACGCCAAACCGAAGGTACAAGAGCAAGCTCAAGTGGTGATCCGTCACGCTGATTTGATGGGGGTGCTGTGTATTTTGTCTGCCAGTTTATGTCGTGATTGCTAAGACGCTGCGGCGTCGAAGGTCGGACGCCGCGTGGGTGATCGCCAAATTGGCAGAGATTAATGCTGACTCAGTGGCTATCTGACAGGCTGCCGTGCATCTCCTGACGCAGCAAGACTTCCTCGGTACAATCGGTCAGTTCAATCATCGCCGATAAGGCCAGCAGCTCCTGCTCCAGTGTCCGAGCCTGACTGAGATTGGCGCGGATCAACTGATGAAAGTCGCGCATCAGGTTCGGGTGCAGGATATTGCGCTGATAGCGCGTCAGTTGAAATTTAAGCGCAATAAACTCCCCGTGACGCATAGCATGGCGAATAAATTCAGCTTGCTCTTGCTTCGAGGTAAATTCACTTTCCAGCTTTTTGGCATGCAATTTATGCTGCCAACGCTCTTGGCGCAGCGAGAGGTAAATTTTCACGTCAGTCGGCAAGGCATGGCGCGATGGCTCGTTCAGTGGCCGGCAAACCAGTTGTGGCCAATACTCACCCAAAAGAGGATCGAGCAGATCATCGGTACTGTCCTGACCGAGGCGATGGTTGAGGTGATAAGTGGCCGGGGTGATCCCCAGCGCGGTCGGCCGGAAACTGTTGTTATCCTTGACCACGAAGATCGGGATACTGGCCAGGTGTGGCACCGTCAGTTGGCGGAAAATGTCGATAATGCCGGGCAGTGGCTGACGCTCGGTATCTTCCTGCAACACATTGCGATTGGCGTTGATCAGGCGGCGGATAAACTGTACCCCGGTATGCTCATCCGGTTTACCACTGGCGGTGAGTACCAGCTGGTTTTGTTCGGCATTGATATACAGCACCCGGTACGGCAGGTTACGCAGTGGGATCTGTTTATCCAATGACTGCCATTTCGGAAAGGCCAGCAGCAACGGTTGGTTACGGCGTACATCCACTGGCTGACCGAGTACGATGCGCAGTCCGGTCTCGGAAAAATCAACGGTATAGCCAATCACCTTGTGCTGCGTCGGCGTGGTGACCTCGACCTCAGTTTGGTGCCGGTAGCGGGGGGCCTGCCGACGCGGCTCCTGCGACATGTTGACCTCAAAAGTCGGCACACAATGACGCGGCAGGCAGTATTCATTGAGCTGCTCCAGTGGCAGATTCGGCTTGGGGGTGTGCTGATATTCACTGCGGATCTCTTCGCTGCTCAAATCTTGTAGTAACACCAGATAACGCAGATCCCCCAACTGATGCTCGGCAATCAATGTTTGCTGTTCGGCATGTGGGCTG
>JBOFCH010000268.1:0-5911 GCA_051645985.1 Plesiomonas sp.
AAAGAGGTAAAACCAAAACCAGAGGCCTGTGCACACTGCATCAGTGCGGCTAAATCGGCTCGGGTAACCGGACGAACGACTAGCATAGCGCCTCCTCACCCGGCCTTGACCCCGGGATCTGTCGCCCCAGCCGACGGCAAACAGACGCGGCGAACGGCGGCGCGCAAACGCGCCATTCCCAGCGCAATATCCTGCTCATCAATCAGCAATGACGGCGCAAAACGCAGCACATCAGGCCCCGCCATCAACAGCATCAACCCTTCTTCGGCTGCCGCGAGCAAGAACGCTTTGGCCTGACCGACATAGGGTGCCTGTAACTCGGCTCCAATCAACAGACCCAACCCGCGAATTTCTCGGAACAGGGCAAACTCCTGATTCAGGGCGTGTAAATGCTGATGAAATTCACGCGCTCGCACCAGCACGCCTTCTTGTACCTCGGGGGTATTCACCGTACGCAGCACCGTATGAGCAACCGCACAGGCCAGTGGATTACCGCCATAGGTCGAACCATGCGTACCGACGGTGAGGCTAGAAGCAAACTCGGTGGTAGTCAGCATCGCGCCAATAGGAACCCCCCCCCCAAGCGCTTTGGCGGTAGTAAGAATATCCGGTGTAACGCCATATTGCATATACGCATACAGGCTACCGGAGCGCCCAACCCCAGTTTGCACCTCATCAAAAATCAGCAAGGCCTCATGCTGATCGCACAGTTCGCGTAAACCGTTTAAAAATGCCGGTGTCGCCGGCAATACACCGCCTTCGCCCTGTACCGGTTCGACAATCACCGCACAGGTATGCTCGCCGATCACCGCCCGTACCGCCGCCAGATCATTATAAGGGACATGCACAATATCGGCCGGCTTCGGGCCAAAGCCATCAGAGTATTTGGGCTGCCCACCGGTGCTGACAGTAAAGAAGGTCCGGCCATGAAAAGCCTGACGAAAGGCAATAATTTGGGTTTTATACGGTGAGTGATGTTCGATGGCATAACGGCGCGCCAGCTTAAGCGCGGCCTCATTGGCTTCTGCCCCAGAATTGGCGAAAAATACCTTACCGGCAAAGGTATGAGTCACCAGATATTGTGCCAGTTGCAACGCTGGCTCGTTGGTGTAGACATTACTCAGGTGCCACAAGGTCTGCCCTTGCTGCAACAAGGTCTCCACCAGCGCCGGATGGCAATGACCAAGCACATTGACCGCAATGCCGCCGGTAAAATCGATATACTCTTTGCCTTGTTGATCCCAGACTCGTGAGCCTTGACCACGCACCGGAATAAACGCCGCCGGCGCATAGCAAGGTACCATCAGCTGATCAAAGCAGGCGCGCTTGACTGCGCCCACTCGAGGGAATAATAAGGAAGGATCTGAAACTGCCGGGTCTTCACGCATAAGCCACTCCTCGCCAGACTGTCCGGCGCAGAAGCGCCTCGCATTAACATTAAGTTAACACGAGTTTTCCGCTTTTGCCTATGAGCCGAACTTAACCAGCAATAAAATTAGCCAACAGACTATGACCTTGTTCGCTGAGAATGCTTTCTGGGTGGAACTGCACCCCCTGTAAAGGCAGATGCCGATGACGGATACCCATAATTTCATCAAAGCGGCCATCACGCTCACTCCACGCCGTCACGTCAAAGCACTCTGGTAGCGAATCAGCCTCCACCACCAAAGAGTGATAGCGCGTCACAGACAATGGATCCGGCAAGCCATCAAACACACCCAACCCGGTATGCCGGATAGCCGACACTTTACCGTGCATCACGTGCCGTGCGCGCACCACCTTGGCCCCAAAAACCTGCGCCACTGCCTGATGCCCTAAGCACACGCCGAGAATGGGCAGCCGGTCGGCAAAGTGGCGGATGGCCGCCAGTGAAATGCCTGCCTGATCAGGGGTGCACGGGCCGGGGGAGATCACCAGATGCGAGGGTGCCAACTGTTCAATGTCGGTCAGGCTTAAGCTGTCATTACGCCGCACCATAACCTCACAGCCCAGTTCACAAAAATACTGGTACAGGTTGTAGGTAAAGGAGTCGTAGTTATCGATAAGCAGCAACATAGAACACTCACGCCTGCGGGGAAAAGACAGAAAAAAGACGGGACGATGGCCGCCACAAGCGGCTTGCCGCTGCGGTTATACCCAGATTGCGGATAAAAATCAATCTGATAACCCATCGGTTGCATTGACCATAACAAACATAACAAAACGGGAAGCCACTGGCCTCCCGTTTTTTCTCTCCCGGCTGGCGGACAACACGCCAGCAAGCACGCACACACAGTGATTACAGTTTTTCGCCCGCCAGCTGACGCATGGCATTATCCATTGCAGTGATCAGCAGCATTTGTGGATCTTTGGCGCAAAACGCGTTCAGGTTCTCAATCACTTTCTGGTCAGTGTCTGCCGATTTAGCAATCTTCAGGTTGCGGGTTTCCACACTGGCGTTCCCCATCATGGCAACCAGATCTGCCACATCTTGGCTGTGCTCTTTGGCCATAGCACCCGCTTCAGCGCAGGTGATATAGACATCTGCCGGTAAGCCTGTATCGGTATTTGCCCACACGGCTGGCGCGGCGGTAACGGCCAACGCAAACAATACTGCCTTTTTCATCTTTTTAATCCTGTGATCTATCTACAACTAAATTCAGTTAATGCGGCCAAGGATCGCGCCACCAGCACCACCGACGGCAGCCCCTTTCAACGCGCCTTCGATGCCGTTACCGGACAGCAGACCGGCAGCAGCACCGGCAATCGCCCCCACTTTGGCACCTTTACGGGCTTTTTTGCCTTTCTTGCCATCTTCGGTCATCGCACCGACACCGGCACCAAACGCAGCGCCTTTTAGCACGCCATTCACGCCTTGACCGGACACTAAACCGACCGCAGCACCAACCATAGCGCCTTTCGTCAGACGGTTAGCCGCCAAGGCCGCAGGGGCCGACAGCAGGGAGGCTGATGTCAGCAAAACAATCATTAAACGCGAAACACCAGTACGGGATAGCATGTGCATCTCTCCTGTTCACCGAAATAAAGATCTTTACCTATCCGTTGACCATCTAGGATGCCAAGGACCGGTTTTCTTATGTTCGGCACGATACAAGTTGCCTCGCTGGTTGTTTTGTCATTTCGTGGCATTAGCCATCATCACCCGCTAAAAAAACCGGTCGCATATACACCGATCACAGTTTTCTGCACTTTTGTCAGACTTAATATGCTATTTTAGTGATCCAGAACACAAAAGCGCGCAATCGTTTCACATAGACTTCGCGCCTTTCATTTTTCCTCTTTTCAATTACGGTAATTTGCGATGAGCACAATGAACCGCCTTCGGCTAACCTGGATCAGTTTTCTGTCATTCGGCTTAACCGGTGCCTTAATCGTTGTCACCGGTATCGTGATGAATTCGGTTGCCGACTTCTTTCATATTCCGCTGGCGAGCATGGGGAACACCTTTACCTTCCTCAATACCGGTATTCTGGTCGCTATCTTCCTCAATGCTTGGTTGGTCCACATCATCTCGCTCAAACGTCAGCTCAGTATCGGTTTTGTGCTGATGCTACTGAGTGTCGCGGGCCTGATATTCAGCAAAGGGCTGATGCTGTTTTCCCTGTGTATGTTCATTCTCGGGGTAGTCAGTGGGATCACCATGTCGATTGGCACCTTTTTGATCACCCATCTGTATCACGGCCGCCGTCGTGGCTCGATGCTGCTGATCACTGACTCATTTTTCAGCATGGCCGGGATGATATTCCCCGTTGCAGCCGGCTATATTCTGGCCAGTCACATTGCTTGGTACTGGGTCTATGCACTGATTGGCGTGGTCTATCTGATGATTTACCTGCTAACCCTGACCTCTGAGTTCCCACCGCTGCATAAAAATGAGCACGACGGTAGTTCAGCCGTCAGCGCTGAACGCTGGGGCACCGGTGTTTTTGTGATTGCGGCAGCGGCGCTGTGCTACATTCTCGGCCAGATGATTTTCATCTCTTGGCTGCCAGATTATGTCGGCACCCAGTTCAGCATGAGTGTGGCAAAAGCCGGTGCGTTGGTAGGCAGTTTCTGGATGGCCTACATGATCGGGATGTGGATTTTCAGTGTGATCGTGCGCTTTTTTGACTTGTACCGTCTGGTACTCGGTCTGACACTGCTGGCCGCCGTCGCCATGTATCTGTTTATCGGTGATAACTCCGGTCACTACCTGCATCTGAGCATCATTGCGCTCGGTTTTGTCTCCAGTGCCATTTACACCTCGCTGATCACGCTCGGCTCCCAGCAGACCAAGCTCTCGTCCCCACGGCTGGTAAACTTTATCCTGACCAGCGGTACCGTCGGTACGATGCTGACTTTTGTGGTGAGCAGCCCGATTATTCATCACTATGGGCCGAAAGTAGCACTGTGGAGTGCTAACGGTCTGTACGCTGCCGTCTTTATTCTGACCGCACTGCTAGCACTGTTTACCCAGCACCGCAACCATGGTCACGTCTGATTGCGAGGCTCGCCTACGCGACCACACTCGCTCGACAAGAGATCTACTCATAAAAAAACCGGCCTTGGCCGGTTTTTTTTCGCGCACCCATTATTCCACGTGAGCTTAAACGTCAAACCTCAAATCGCACGCTCAAACTGCAACATCAGACGGCGCATCGCTTCGAGTTGCTCCACCAATTGGCGGGTACTTTCAACCGATTGATCGCTGGTGCCGACGGTAGCCACCGTCAGCTGATTAATATTCTCGATGTTATGCGAGATTTGGTCATTCATCTTGGCCTGCTCCTCTACCGAATCAGCAATCTGCCGACTGCTGTCGGTCACCTGATTGAGCACGTCATTGATCTGTACCAGACGATGGCCGGTTTCTGCCGCTTGCAAGTTGCACTGCTCTGACAATGAGGTGCCGCGCTCGACCGCTTCCACCGCCTGCGCCGCAATCGCCTGCAAACGGGTGATCATCTGCTGAATCTCGCCGGTGGATGATTGGGTCTTTTGCGCCAGTGAACGCACCTCATCAGCCACCACTGCAAAACCACGCCCTGCCTCCCCCGCGCGCGCCGCCTCAATGGCCGCATTCAACGCCAACAAGTTGGTTTGATCGGCAATCGCACCAATCACATCCAAAATGCCTTCTATCTGGGTGCTGCTTTGCGACAAATCGTGGATCACCTGCTTGGAATTATCCAACTCTTCATGCAACGCATGTACCGAGTTGATGGTGGTTTCGACGCTCTGCTGACCTTGCCGTGAGAGTTGCTGCGCCTGCATGGTGATGGTCGAAGCCAACGCGGCACTTTCCGCCACCTCATGAATAGATGACGACATTTGATCCATCGCCACACTGACGTGTTCGGTCGCCAGCATCTGCTGGCGCAGGTTAGACTTGATCTGCTGACTGTTGGCCAACTCCTGCTCAGCCGATATCAAGATCCGGCCAGAAGTTTCCGTGGCCCGCCCGACAATCGCCCGCAACTCGGCCTGCCGCATCTTCAACGCCAACTCAATCACGGAGAAATCATCAAAGCGACCGGTATACACCTTTTCCATCAGCGGGTTGTCATAAGTCGCCTGCGCCAGTTGCTGTAAGGTGCGCAGACGCTTGGCTACATACAGGCAGCTCGCAGCGGCCACGGCGCTTCCCAGCAGACCGAGCACCGCGGCGATTGACACGCCATGCTGCCACAACGCCACCCCTTGGCATACGGCACTGCCCAGCGTTAACAATGGCAACACGGCCATTAATGCCAGACGGCGCAAACGGGGCGCTTTGTTGCGACGCAAGTCCGCATACAGTGCTTCTGCGCGCGCAACACTGGCGCGATCGGGCTTGCTGCGCACCGATTGATACTCAATAACCTCGCCCTGCGGGTTGAGAATCGGAGTCACAAAGGCCGATACCCAGTAAAACCCCCCATCCTGACAGCGG
>JBOFCH010000269.1:0-3688 GCA_051645985.1 Plesiomonas sp.
GCTGTCTTCCCGTACGGCGTGAGTTACAAGCCGGTACAGGATGACACGGCGCTGAAGATTGCCAAACTGATCATGGTGCCGGGCGCGCAGCGCGATCGATTGACTCGTCTGTGTTTTGTCGGTAAAGCGCCGGATGAGGCGATCAATATTATGGAGTCGGCCTTTGTGGCCATGTATGCGGCACGTGATATCGAACTGAAACTGGCAGACGCGCAGCGTAAGGGTCAGTTGCCACGTAAAGTGGCTCTGAGTGAGCTGATAGAGCAAGCCAACGCTGACGGCATTATCAGTGATGCGGAAGCCCAGCAGATGTTGGCGGCTGAAGCGCTGCGTAGCCGTGCGGTGCAGGTTGACCATGTTGATGGGCCACATCCGAATCCTGCGTGCGCCGAAGAGCAGGCCGCATGAACACAGGATGTCAGTAGCCGGTAGCGAACCGTAGACATCAATAAAAATCCCGGGGAATCCCGGGATTTTTTTATCTTGAATAGGGGAGAATTAGCCCTATGACTGAATGACGGACCCCTTTTCTTTTTATTAGAGCCAGATCAGTGCCAGAACACCACAATCAGCGAGCCGGCCAGCGTTAACAGTACGTTAGCGATGGCATAAGTACCGGCATAGCCCAGCGCTGGAATATTGCTGCGCGACAAGGTATTAATCACCTCCATCGCTGGCGCTAAGGTTCGTGCGCCCATAATGGCCCCGAACAGCATGGCGCGGTTCATTTTCAGCACATAAGCCCCGAACAGATAGGCAATGATCACAGGCCCTAGACTCACCAGTAGACCACCGAAAATCATCTGCAAACCAATACTGTCTACCTCGTTGTTTAGGCCACTACCGGCACTTAAGCCCACCCCCACCATAAACACCATCAGACCAAACTCTTTGGTCATGGTCAGCGCGCCTTGCGGCACATAACCGAAGGTCGGGTGGTTGGCTCGCAGGAAGCCCAGCATGATCCCAGAGAACAGCAAACCGGCGGCATTACCAAAGCTGAAGGTAAACTGGCTGAATTGGAACGTCACTTGCCCCACCATCAAACCGATGATGAAGAAGCTACAAAACGCCAACAAGTCAGCCACTTGACTGTGGATGGAGATAAAGCCCACCCGATCGGCCAAGCCGCGTACACGGCGAGCATCACCGCTGACATGCAACACATCGCCCTTATTCAGCACGATGGTATCGTCAATCGGCATCTCGATTTGTGAACGGACAATACGGTTCAAGAAACAACCCTGATCGGTCAGGCGCAGATGGGCCAGCCGTTTCCCCACCACGCTGTCGTTTTTCACCACAATCTCTTCGGTGACCACGCGCAGGTCGAGCAAGTCACGGTCGAACACCTCTTTGCCTTCGCGAAAGCTCGGATCGAGGCGTGCATGGCTGTCTGGGTAGCCCACCAGCGCAATCTCATCGCCAACTTGCAGTACCGCATCCCCGTCTGGGCTGGCTAAAATGCCATTACGACGAATACGCTCGATATAACAGCCAGTCTGTCGATAAATCCCCAGTTCGCGCAGGTTTTTACCCCCGCTCCATTCGACCAGCTCTGGCCCGACGCGGTAAGCGCGGATAATCGGCAGGTATACTTTGCGCTGGCTGTCTGGATCCAAACCACGTTCACGGGCAATTTCTTGCGCGCTGGTCACCAGATCTTGGCGTTGCAGTTTCGGCAGATAGCGAGCGGCCAAGATGAGGCTTACCAAACCGACCAGATAAGTCAGGGCATAGCCAAGGCTCAAATTGCTCAGGGCCGTATTGACCAGCGCCGGATCGGCAATGTTATGTGAGCCACTTAAGAGCGATTCTCTGGCCCCCACCAAAACCGGCGTCGACGTCATCGAACCGGCCAGCAGACCCGCAGTCAGGCCGATGTCCCATCCCAACCAGCGTCCGAGAGAAAAGGCGATAATCAGCGCGGTGACCACGACCACCAACGCCAGTAACAGATAGTTTTTACCATCGCGGAAAAAAATGGCGAAAAAGTTAGGGCCGGCTTCGATACCGACACAAAAGATGAACAGCATAAACCCAAGGCTCAAGGCTTCGGCATTCAGCGAGAAATGCATCTGGCCGAGTAGCAGCGAAACCACCAGAACCCCGATTGAATTACCCAACTGGATAGAGCCGAAACGTAATTTCCCAAGACACAGGCCGAGGGCCAGTACGACAAACAAAAGCAGTATGTCATTTCCATTGAGCAATGCTGATACGTCGATATTCACGATGGTAATTCTGTGGCTGAAGAGTAAATGTATAATGTCTGTTAAATCATGCCGCGCATGACCGGACATAGCGTATTGTGAACGGATTGTTCTGATAATTTAAATAAAATGATATTTGAACTGTCAGGGTAATTATCAATTCCGCATCTAGGTTTTATTTTACATCTAACTTTTTTAGATTTCTTGTCTATTTGGCTATAAGTCTTGAACTGGGTCAGCATTTAGTGGTCTGCTTATTCAATTCCTGTATTCCGTGGCAGATTTTGTCTGCCACCTCTCGTCGAAAGGAGTCGACTGATGCTGAAGTGGAACTGGAATGTGGTTATGCTCGGTGGTTTTCTGTTTTGCGTGATATTTTTCTTTCAGGGCATGCACTATCCACATTCCGAAACTCATGGTCATCCGTGGTTATTGCTGTTTATGTTGCCTGGGATTGTTTCGGCGCATTTTGCCCGTCGTCATGGCTTGTTGCATGGTCTGATGGGCGCGTTGGTGGTGGCGCCGCTGTGTATGTTGATCCGGCTGGTGGCCTTTTCCCGTTATGAAAGCTTTCTTGACATCGTGGTGTATTTTATCGGCGCGGCGTTCTGGTGCGGTATGGGAACACTGCTGTATGTCTTTGGGAGCCGTATTGTGCTGCATTATAAATTTCATGCCCGTCGTGGGCTGAGTAAAGCGGGACGAAGCAGTGCTGTTCAGACTAAAACGGCGCAGACAAAAGTAAAATAATTGTAACCATAATGACGTTTACTGGATGGGCGCTAATGGCGCTAATTAAGTGACGCTGTCGCGCTACGGGGATATTCAAAGGGATGTATTAATTGTCTGCTCGTTATACAACAATTAAATCACGAAACATATTGATTACATTTCGCTGAAAAGTCGTAATGACTTGTGCGATAAGTATTTCTGTTGCTCGTGACAACACGCCGAGAGTAAAAATGCCCATAACGGGCATTTTTAAATTCAGGCTGATGTCGGTCATGGTTATGCCAGTAATGGCTATGTCGGTAACAGATTGTCACTCATAACGACGACTCATCGACAACGTATTATGCGTTGTACAAGCTTAAATGCTCTTTAGCATAAGCTTCAAAATCAGTACATCCACCGATATGTTTTTGGTCGATAAAAATTTGCGGTACGGTTTCAACCGGTTTACCCACGGTTTTTTCCAAATCGGCTTTAGAAATACCTTCGGCATGGATATCAATATAACGGAAGCGGAAATCATCACGCTCGGTGCTGAGCTTTTCAGCCAGCTCTTTGGCACGGACACAATATGGGCAACCGGGACGACCAAAAATCACTGCAAACATTCAGAATCTCCTTTGAGTCACAAGGCGTTTACGCGAAATTAGCATTTTAAACGAAATACTTCCGGTTACTCTAACAGAAATAGATCCCTGCCGCATAAACTTCAACGCTGTAAGCCGTACTACATGGGTATCAGA
>JBOFCH010000270.1:0-4102 GCA_051645985.1 Plesiomonas sp.
GAACGGCGCTATAAAGAGACCGAATCCATGGCGGTGCGTGAAGAGCTGGCAAAATATATCAATAATCGCCCGTGTGCCAGTTGCCACGGTTCGCGCCTACGTGAAGAGGCGCGCCATGTGTTTATCGAAGACACCACGCTGCCGGATATCGCGCAGATGAGTATTGCCGAGGCACTGACCTTCTTCCACCAGCTACAACTGGCGGGGCAAAAAGCGCAGATTGCCGAGAAAGTGTTGAAGGAAATTCGCGATCGCCTGATGTTTTTGGTGAATGTCGGCTTGAATTACCTGACGCTGGCGCGCTCGGCAGAAACGCTGTCCGGCGGTGAGGCGCAGCGGATCCGCTTGGCTAGCCAGATTGGGGCTGGGCTGGTTGGCGTGATGTATGTGCTGGATGAGCCGTCCATCGGTTTGCACCAGCGCGACAACGAACGTTTGCTCAAGACGCTGATCCACCTGCGCGATCAGGGGAATACAGTGATAGTGGTTGAGCATGATGAAGATGCCATTCGCGCCGCCGATCATATTATCGATATCGGCCCCGGCGCCGGAGTGCATGGTGGGGAAGTGGTCGCGCAAGGAACCGCAGCCCAGATCATGGCCAACCCGAATTCGTTAACCGGACAGTACCTGTCGGGTGAGCGCGAGATTGCGGTTCCCACCGAACGAACCCCAGCCGATCCAGCCAAGGTACTGCGTCTTATCGGTGCACGCGGCAATAATCTTAAAGATGTTACGTTGTCGATCCCCGTTGGGCTGTTTACGTGCGTGACCGGTGTTTCCGGCTCCGGCAAATCGACCCTGATCAACGATACCTTGTTTCGTATTGCCCATCGCGAGTTGAACGGGGCGACTGCCGAAGAGCCGGCTCCGTATCGCGAAATCCAAGGCTTGGAGCATTTCGATAAGGTCATTGATATCGACCAAAGCCCGATTGGCCGGACACCGCGCTCTAACCCGGCCACCTATACCGGAATTTTCACTCCGATCCGTGAGCTGTTCTCTGGAGTTCCCGAGTCGCGTACGCGTGGTTATACTCCGGGCCGTTTTAGCTTTAACGTGCGAGGCGGTCGCTGTGAAGCCTGTCAGGGCGATGGCATGATCAAAGTGGAGATGCACTTCCTGCCGGATGTGTATGTGCCTTGTGATCAGTGCCACGGTAAACGCTATAACCGCGAAACGTTGGAGATCAAATACAAGGGCAAGAGTATCCACGAAGTGCTGGATATGACGGTCGAGGATGCACGGGCGTTTTTCGACGCCGTACCGGCGCTGGCGCGTAAGCTGCAAACCCTGATAGATGTGGGGCTGTCCTACATTCGTCTGGGCCAATCGGCCACCACCTTGTCAGGCGGTGAGGCGCAGCGGGTAAAACTGGCGCGCGAGCTGTCCAAACGCGATACCGGCAAGACCTTGTACATTCTGGATGAACCGACCACCGGTCTGCATTTTGCCGATATTCAACAACTGCTGACGGTGCTGCATAAGCTGCGCGATCACGGTAACAGCATTGTGGTGATTGAGCACAATCTGGATGTGATTAAAACCGCCGACTGGATCGTCGATCTGGGGCCAGAAGGCGGCAGTGGCGGCGGTGAGATTTTGGTTGCCGGTACACCGGAAACCGTGGCGGAAAGTCCAGACTCTCACACCGCGCGCTTCCTCAAACCCATTTTGCAACGGGCGGCGCATACACCCAAACTGGCTGACTAACTGAGCATTATCGGCGTGTTGTCAGAGCAGGATACGAGTCCATACTCGTATCCTGCTCTTCTCTTATTGCACGCTTTATGCGCCTATACAGCTAAGTGTTACGTGTGCTTAACCAAGCACCTCTTGCAGCGCGCGCAAACACAGCGCCACATTTTCACGCCGCGCCCCATAGCCCATCAAACCAATACGCCAGGCTTTACCGGCCAACGCGCCTAAGCCCGCGCCAATCTCCAAATTGTATTCATGCAACAACCGGCTGCGCACTTGAGCATCATCGACCCCTTGCGGAATATAGACCGTGTTGAGTTGTGGCAACCGTGCCGACTCCTGCACCACAAATTCCAATCCCAATGCTTGCAACCCATCGCGCAGCAACTGATGCATCTGTGCATGACGCGCCCATGCCGACTCCAATCCCTCTTGGTGCAATGCCAGCAAGGCTTCATGCAGAGCGTACAGGGTATTCACTGGCGCCGTATGGTGATAGCTGCGCTTAGCGCCGCCCTGCCAGTAACCGAGTACCAAGGTTTGGTCTAAAAACCAACTGCCTACTTTATGCTGGCGACGCTCAATTTTTTCTACCGCGCGTGGTGAGAAGGATAACGGCGACAACCCAGGAACGCAGGACAGGCATTTCTGACTGCCGGAGTACACTGCATCAATACCCCACTCGTCTACATACAGCGGCACGCCGCCCAACGAGGTCACCGCATCCACAATCGTCAGGCAATCAAATTCGCGCGCGATCTGACACAGAGTCTGTGCATCGGAGCAAGCACCGGTCGAGGTTTCGGCATGGACAAAGGCCAGCATTTTAATCTCGGGATCGGCCTCTAGCGCAGCGCGGACTTTATCTGGCGACACCGGCTCACCCCACACATCCTCCACCAGCACGGGGATCCCGCCGACACGCTCCACGTTCTCCGCCATCCGGCCACCAAACACGCCGTTACGGCAGACCAGCACTTTCTCGCCCGGCTCCACCAAATTAACAAAGCAGGCTTCCATCCCCGCCGAACCGGGTGCCGATACGGCAATGGTAAACGGGTTTTGTGTTTGCAGGGCGTACTGCAACAGCTGTTTAAGCTCATCCATCATACCGATGAACAGCGGATCGAGATGGCCCACCGTCGGGCGGGATAAGGCATTCAGCACCGCCGGTGAGACATCCGACGGCCCCGGTCCCATTAAGATCCGGCGTGGTGGCATAAATGAACGGATGTGCATAGAGGTGGTCATAGAACTCTCCTTGTAGGTATCGGGTACAGAACACTGCATTTTCCAGTATCCGCAGCCACGGCAAAAATGGCAATACACGACTCAGAGCACAATTCCGTTGACAGGTTAAAAATAAACCGATATTTCTGATGTCAACCTAGCTTGCCAGGTTTACGGATAACCGGCAGGCGGGCCAGAAGAGGTGCGTCATTCAGGCAGCTGCCGGTCAACCGGAAATATGCGGCAGTCAGGGGAATGTACGCCGAGATACAGCAGGATCCCGGAGCCTGATGTATCGGCCGCGGAGGCTGAATCCTTCCGGCTGTCACCTTGCGAGGTGGAGCGCTTCTGGGTGCAGGAATTACATCGGTAGGCTCGGGGTTTCCCCTGTTTCCGGACGGATTCCGTTCGCGTCGGCGATCCCCACGTTCAGCTCTTCCCGTTCTACGGGCCACGTGCCAAGACGTAAGGACTCATTTCTAGGACACGAGGAATTTTCATGATGTCTCATCTGACGGTCGCCAAATTTGGCGGAACCAGTGTGGCGGATCACACCGCCATGAATCGCTGTGCCAATATCGTCCTTGACGATCCCAACACCAAAGTAGTGGTGCTGTCGGCCTCAGCCGGTGTCACCAATCTGCTGGTTGCACTGGCTAACGGCTGTGACGCCGAGCAGCGCGCCTACTATCTGGATGAAGTACGCCGGATCCAACTGCGGATTTTGCAAGATCTCGGCAATCCCCCCGCCATGCAGGACAAGATTAGCCGGATGCTGGATAGCATCGCCGCCCTAGCAGAAGCCGCCAGTCTCGCTACCTCGGCCGCCCTGACCGATGAGCTGATCAGCCACGGTGAGCTAATGTCGACCCTGTTATTTACCGAACTGTTGCATCAGCGTGGCGAGCGCGCGGTGTGGCTCGATGTGCGTAAGGTGTTGCGTACCGACAGCCATTTTGGCAAAGCGGTGCCGGATCTGGTGGCTACCGCCTCTTTGTGCGAGCAACACCTACTTCCGCATCTGGATAGTGGCCTGATCATCACCCAAGGCTTTATCGGCTCGGATGACAAAAAACGCACCACCACCTTGGGGCGCGGTGGTAGCGACTACAGCGCGGCCCTGCTGGCCGAAGCCATTAAGGCCGACAGCCTGATCATCTGGACCGATGTG
>JBOFCH010000271.1:0-2166 GCA_051645985.1 Plesiomonas sp.
TCAGCAGAGATGATACCCACCAGAATACCGATAAACTGGTTGTTGATTTTACCGAATGCTGCCGGAACCTGATCCATCGGGATACCTTGGATCTGAGACACTGCCGCCGGAGACAACAGCGTGGTCAGTACTAGGTAACCGACAAAACCAGTCAGTGCCGCTGCACCGTCTTTATCTTTTGACATGCCGTAAGCAACACCGACTGCAAACAGTACGGACATGTTGTCGATAATTGCCGAACCGGATTTGATAAAGAACGCCGCCAGTGCGCTGTTACCACCCCAAGCTATCGGGTCAATCCAGTAACCGACCCCCATCAAAATTGCAGCAGCAGGCAAAGTGGCAACTGGTACCATCAATGCTCGGCCAACTTTTTGTAAGTATCCTAGAATATTCACGTTGGTATCCCCTATTTCGGTTTCCAAACCTAGTTATTTTTGCCTTCCAGCTCTCTACCCGTTGCTTATCCAGTCTTGGTTATGAAACGAGTGACACAACCAGAACTAAATGTTTCCACACACCTTTTACTTGGTATCTCCGAGTGTAAGAGTTTTATTTTGCCCCGCAAATTAAAACCACCTTGTTTGTGATCACAATCACCGCTATGGGGTGAAAAGTAGGCAATTTGCTAGCCAGATCATAAAACTTATTTTATCATCCAAAACATGCTCAGGTTTACGATAAGCTCACTCACAACACGGTTTTACTCAATTCAGGTTAGTTTAAGAGGTGTACAATGCGCTTAATTCCGCTATCAACAGCCAAGGACGTTGGATTATGGTCAGCCCGTTACATTGCCGATCGCATTAATGCCTTTAAACCCACAGCTGAGCGTCCGTTCGTGTTAGGTTTACCGACCGGTGGAACGCCGTTGGCAACCTATAAACGCTTGATCGAGCTGCATAAAGCCGGTGAAGTGAGTTTCGCAAATGTCGTCACTTTTAACATGGACGAGTATGTTGGTCTGCCAAAAGATCATCCAGAAAGTTACCACACGTTCATGCATCGCAACTTCTTCGACCACGTTGATATTAAACCAGAAAACATTAATCTGCTCGATGGTAATGCCGCAGATGTTCATGCGGAGTGCCGTCGTTACGAAGATAAAATTAAGTCTTACGGTAAAATCAATCTGTTCATGGGCGGTGTCGGTAACGATGGCCACATTGCCTTTAACGAACCGGCCTCCTCTTTGGCGTCCCGTACCCGGATCAAAACACTGACCGAAGATACGCGCATTGCCAACTCCCGTTTCTTCGACGGCGACATGACACAAGTCCCGAAATATTCCCTGACCGTGGGTGTCGGCACGCTGCTGGATTCCGAAGAGATCATGATTCTGGTCACCGGCCACACTAAAGCGCAGGCACTGCAAGCGGCCGTTGAAGGTTGCGTCAACCATCTGTGGACTATCTCTGCACTGCAACTGCACCCGAAATCCATGATGGTCTGTGACGAGCCTTCAACCATGGAGCTGAAAGTCAAAACGGTGAAATACTTCCGTGAGCTTGAAGCGGCCAACATCAATAATATTTAAGAAGGTCATCTATGAAATATGCCCTGACAAATTGCCGGATTTATTCCGGCTATGACATTCTAGATAACCATGCGGTTATCATTAACCATGACGTCATCGAATCAGTCTGCCCGTTGAGTGAACTGCCTGCAGGGATCAATACGGTCGATCTGGATGGGGCCAACGTCAGCCCGGGTTTCATTGACCTGCAACTCAATGGCTGTGGCGGCGTGATGCTCAACGATGCCGTCACCGAAGAAACGCTGCATATCATGCAACGCGCCAACCTGAAATCCGGTTGCACCAGCTATCTACCGACCTTGATCACCACCAGCGACAGCGAAATGAAAACCGCTATCGCGGTCATGGAAAGCTACCTCAAAGCACATAAAAATCAGGCGTTAGGTCTGCATTTGGAAGGGCCATACCTGAATATCCTGAAAAAAGGCATTCACAGCCCAGACTTCATCCGACCTGCTGACGCCGAGATGGTTGACTATATCTGTGAGCACGCCGATGCCGTGACCAAAGTGACTCTGGCCCCCGAACTGGCCCCTGCCAGCCTGATCGGTAAACTGGTTGATTCTGGGATCGTCGTATCCGGTGGTCACACCAATGCCAGCTATGTTGAAGCCCGTGCCGGTTTTGCT
>JBOFCH010000272.1:0-2776 GCA_051645985.1 Plesiomonas sp.
CGGACACAGCACCGCTTTGGCTTTTAGCAGGTGGGTCAGTCGACTGACCGAGAACTTGGCGGAATCAAAGTAGCTGGCCGTCGGCCAGAAGTGCACGCTGGTACCACTGGTACGGCGGCCACAGGTGCCGATCACGGTCAGATCTTGGATTTTCTCGCCGTCAGCAAACACGATCGAGTAGATCTGACCATCACGCTTAACGGTTACTTCAACTCGGCTGGAGAGGGCGTTGACCACTGAGATCCCCACCCCGTGCAGACCGCCGGAGAATTGGTAGTTTTTGTTGGAGAATTTTCCGCCGGCATGCAGGCGACAGAGGATCAATTCGACCCCGGAGACACCCTCTTCCGGGTGGATATCCACCGGCATACCGCGACCGTTATCAATGACTTCAAGTGACTGATCGGCATGCAAAATGACATCGATACGGGTGGCATGACCGGCTAGCGCTTCATCCACGCTGTTGTCGATCACT
Source organism: Plesiomonas sp. (assembly GCA_051645985.1). Classification (GTDB taxonomy): domain Bacteria; phylum Pseudomonadota; class Gammaproteobacteria; order Enterobacterales; family CAMTGL01; genus Plesiomonas. The sequence goes on from JBOFCH010000272.1 coordinate 476, forward strand.
TCCTGACCGAGGTGGTTAGGACGCGTCGTATCGGTGTACATACCGGGCCGGCGACGCACCGGCTCAAGGCCACTGAGAACTTCAATGGCATCGGCGTTATAACTGGACTGGGTCATGGTATGTATATATTTACAGGTATTTGGGCATTATGGTCGTCAGGCGGCCATAAAAAGTCAAGGCGTGGTTAGCCCAAGAAAGGCAATTATGGCAGCAAAGTGGCGTGAAAAACCAGTAAAGGCGTGATTGCCGTCTGGCTCTACCGTAGCACGGCTGTGTGCGAAGTAGGTAACGGCTTGTTGGTAGTCCAGCACTTCATCGCCAGTTTGCTGCAACAGCCAGAGTAATTGCGGCTGTTTCAGGGTCGGAAGGTGCAAATCCAGCAGCTGCTGCATGTGCTCCGGCCCCAGAATGTAGTCTTCGCCGGTATACGGGTTGTGGTTCGGGCCGAGAAAGTTTTGCAATAGCTCAAACGGGCGTACCGCAGGATTAATCACGACCCCACGCAGGCCATAGCGCTGTGACAAGTAAGTGACGTAATAACCGCCGAGTGAAGAGCCAATCAAGGCCGGGGTTTCTCCCGCTGCCTGACAGGCTTCAATCAGTGCACACACCTTGGCAATCGCCGCTTGCGGGGCATACGGCAGGGCGGGGATGTGCATCTGCACTTGCGGATGCGCGTCGGCCAGCCAATCGCGCAATTCGGTGGCTTTGGCCGAGCCGCAAGAGCCATTAAAGCCGTGCAGGTAAATCAGGGTTGCCATCAGTAGCCCTCCGATTCCAGATCTGGGGTAAAGCGTTGGTCGGTCAGGCGGTGTACCTGTGTTTCTACCCGGCCGTCTGGCAGCAGATCCAGATAACGCCAGCCCGGAGTGAGCTGATCGAGGGTAAAGTTGGTGCAGTGCGCTTTGAACTGGATACAGGTTGACGGGGTCGCCAGCAAACGGCGGCCATTCCAGTTTAAATCCATCTCTTGATGAATATGACCACACAGGACGACTTTGGCCTGCGGGCGAGTGCTCAGGACTTCATCCAGCACATGGCTATTGCGCAGGCTATGCTGATCCAGCCACGTGCAGCCGGAAGGCAAGGGATGATGATGTAGCAAGATGACGGCATGACGCTCCGGATGGGCATCCAGACGGGCGGCTAACCAGTTCAGCTGGTAGTCACTCAGCTCGCCGTGCGGGACACCCAGCACCTGACTGTCGAGCAAGATCAGCTGCCAGTGCTCACCGAGCAAAACCTGTTTGGACGGTTGGATCCCTTTACCGCGCAGGCCATCGACCATCGCCGGTTGAAAATCATGGTTACCCGGTAGCCAAACACAGGGACTTTGCAGACGCGTGATCCCGTCGGCAAAGCGGTCGTAGGCTTCCAGCGAGTGATCTTGCGCCAGATCCCCGGTGGCGACAATCAAATCGACCGGTTGCGGTTCGGCAATTTGTTGTTCGGCAACAATAGCATCCAGTACCGCATGGTAGCTGTGCAGGGTGTTGACACCCAGCAAGGCCCCTTTTTCATCGGCAAACAGATGCGTATCTGTGATTTGTAAGAGCCGAACCCGCTCAGTGGCAACCGGCGGTTGAAACAGGCTTTCCAAGTGCTTTCCTTCGTATTGTGGGTGTTGTAGTCACTTTTTTATTCGGGGTCCGATACGGCATTGATGCTGGGCAGTGGCTGCGAAGCACCGGCGCTGACTCCGTGAATTGTGCTATGCAGTTTATCTGATAATTTGAATTATTTCGGTGCATTTTGTGGATCAGTGATGGATCCCCAAATGAAATTCTCAGAATTGCTGCACGGCACACATTTCTTCGGTGTCATGATTTAGGCTGGCAGTTTTAAGCGTCTGTACGTGTTAGCCAACGGGTTCGCAGTGCGTCACCGTGCAGAGCTAGCCATTGCAGGGCAATGATTGTGGCCGCATTGTCGATGCGTCCGCTGGCTAGCAACGCCATCGCGTCGGCGCGGTCAACCACATGCACTTTAATGTCTTCGTGTTCGTCGGCCAATCCGTGTAGGCCACCGGAGAGCGGCGCGTCCACTTCACCGATAAACAAGGATAACCGCTCACTGCTGCCTCCGGGGCTAGCCAGATAACTGAGCATCGGCTCGCAGCGCTGGACGTTCAGGCCCGCTTCTTCTTGCGCTTCTCGGCGCACCACTTGCTCAGGGCTTTCGCCCGGATCGATGATCCCGGCCACCAGCTCGAGCAGCCACGGTGTTGCACTGGTTTCCAGCGCAGCAATCCGCAGCTGTTCGACCAACACGATTTTATCCTGTTTTGGATCATACGCTAAT
>JBOFCH010000273.1:0-3311 GCA_051645985.1 Plesiomonas sp.
TTTACTGCTCGGCAGCGCGGGTCAGCCGATCTGATTTTGGGTTGGCTGATAGAACCGCTTACGATAAAACAGCCGGTAATGCCTGTCGGTTGATGCGCCTTTGGTAGGCATTATTGGCGATTAGCACTTTGTGCGGTAGGATCATTCATAAGATAAAAACGTCAACACAGTAAGGATCACTGCGCCATGTTGTATGGTTCGGGAAGTCAGCGTATTGCCTGTGTTTACCCCATTCAGTTCAGGGCGCTGGTATGATTACCTCCGGTAAATTCAAGGCAATTTTAAAGATTAACAGTTATCTGTTAGCCCTTTATTCTGTCACTTTTATTATTCCCATCTTTGTGGCGATTTATGAAGGCGATGGTGAATCGGCTGCCTATTTTAAATCCTTCGTGATCTCCTTATTACTCAGTCTGGTGACCTATTACCTGACCAAAAATAATAAATCCCAGCTGGGTACGAAAGAAGGTTATCTGGTGGTACTGATCTTCTGGCTGGTGTTCTCGGTATTCAGTACCTTGCCGATGGTGATGCTAAAAAGTATCGATATCAGCCTCACCGATGCCTTGTTCGAGAGTATTTCCGGTATCACCACTACCGGCGCCACTATTCTCAGCGATGTGACCAACGCGCCGAAAAGCTTGCTGTATTACCGGGCGCAGCTCAATTTCTTCGGCGGTTTGGGGATCATCGTTTTAGCAATAGCCGTACTGCCGTTCATCGGGGTCGGCGGCATGCTGGCACAAACCGAAATGCCGGGGCCGATGAAAGATGAAAAGATGACGCCACGGATAGTGGATACGGCCAAAAGCTTATGGGCGGTGTATTGCGCGCTGACCTTGGCCTGCATTTTCAGCTTTAAAGCGGTCGGTATGGGTTGGTTCGATGCCATTTGTCATGCCTTTGCCACCATCTCACTGGGTGGCTTTTCGACCTATACCGACAGCGTCGCCTATTTTAACAGTGCGGGTGTTGAGCTGGTGGCCGGGGTATTTTCCATTCTGGCGGGGATCAACTTTGCCCTCTATTTTATTGCCTTTCAGCGGCGTAATTTAAAAGTCATTAGCCGCAATGCCGAATTCCGCCTCTATATTCTGGTGTGTGCCTGCGTGGTGGCTTATACCGTGTGGGGCTTGTATCGCTCGGGCACTTTTGCCTTGTGGCCCGCATTTTATCACGGCTTTTTCCAGTCGATGTCGGTCATGACCGATAACGGATTGGGCACGGCCGGTTATCCCGATTGGCCGGTAGATGTGACTTTCTTGCTGATTGGTGCCAGTTTCTTTGGTGGCTGCGTGGGTTCGACTTGTGGTGGGATCAAGGCGCTGCGTATTCTGGTGCTGATTGCCCAGAGTGTTAAAGAGATCAAATTGCTGATCCATCCGCGCTCGGTGGTTTCGCTCAAGATGGCGGGAAAGCCCATTCATGACCGGCAAGGTCTGGCAGTTCTGGGCTTTTTCTTCTTGTACGTGATGATGACACTGGTTTTTGTGTTCTTGTTGACCGCCTTTGGCGAGACTTTGGATACCGCGATTGGCTCCACCGCCGGTTGTATCAACAACATGGGGATTGGCTACGGTGCCTCTGGCTCGAATTTCAGTGGCTTAAAAGAGCCATCCAAGTATGTGATGATGCTGGCGATGCTGTTCGGTCGGTTGGAGATTTTCCCGTTCTTGGTGCTGATGTCTCCGGCGTACTGGCGTAATTAAGGCAAGGCAAAGGCTCGCGTGGTTACTCGCGTAACGATAACGAAAATAGGCCGACCCATTACTGGGGCGGCCTATTTTTTATTGTTCGTGAAGAGGGGGCTGAATGAGATGAGCGGCACTCTCAGGCACCCGTCCCGCAGTGGAGTTTACGCTGCATCCGTCTGTGGCTTGATCACCAACACATGCACCGGTGAGTACGCCACCACTTTTTCGGCCACGGAGCCAAGCATCACGCGGTCTAATTGCGAGCGCTCTTGGCTGGGCATCATGATCAAATCGCAACCTTGCGCCACGGCCAGATCGATGATGGCTTCATAAGTTTTTCCCTCTGCCACATGGCGATAGCAGGGAATATCGGCCGGCACATAACGCGTTTGCACCTGTTGGAGCTGCTGTTCACTGCTTTCGCGCATCCGCGCGGTGGCATCCGGTGGGAAAAAGTTCGAGACAATCGCCATATGGATCACCGGCAGGACATGCACCAGATGCAGCTCACCGCCGGATAGGCGTACCTGCTCGACCGCCATTTGCATGGTACGGTCAATCACATCACATTCATTGAGATCAATAGGGACTAAAATACGCTGGAACATCGCGAAATCCTTGTGCGCCATTTTTTGTTTACTATACAAAAAAAGGGCTGAAGGCGGCGCAGGCGACACGAAAAAAAAGCCGCAATGCGGCTTTGATCAAGCTATTGACCCGAAAATCGGGCGATCAGGCGTGCTGTTCGAACAAGTCCAGGACGGCAGCAAACAGATCTTCAATCGACGTATCACGAGTCGGTGTGATAAAGATCGTGTCATCACCGGCAATCGTGCCTAAAATACCCTCGGCTTTGCCGAGTGAATCCAGCATGCGGGCGATCAGCTGTGCCGCCCCTGGACTGGTGTGGATCACAATCAGTGCGTTGTTGTAATCGATGTCCAGCACCAGATTTTTCAGCGGACTGGAGGTGGTTGGGACGCCAAGTTCTACCGGCAGACAGTAAACCATCTCCATTTTGGCATTGCGCGTCCGCACGGCGCCGAATTTGGTGAGCATCCGTGAGACTTTAGACTGGTTGATATTACGAAAACCTAAGTCTGATAATGCTTGGACAATCTCACCTTGTGAGCTGAACTTCTCTTCTTTCAGCAGGGCTTTGAACGCGCGGATAAGTTGCTCTTGTTTGTCTGAGCTACGCATTATGGGCTCCCAAATGCAAAAAAACAGCGCTCATATTGCATAAAAATTCACTTTTTTTCAATACACAAACAACACGGATGCTCTGTTGAGGACGAAAAATGCGCCGTTTTCTTGTTTCAATTAGTTTCATAGTCGGTTTTCTCACCTGTTTTATGGTGCAGGCAGAAAATGCTGCGGTCTCTGCGCCCCTGCGTTTTGCTACCGAACCGACTTATCCCCCGTTTGAATACCATAACAATCAGGGGCAACTGGATGGTTTTGATATCGCGCTGGCCCAAGCTTTGTGTGACCGCTTGATGCGCCGCTGTGAATTTGTCGAGCAGCCTTTCAATACTATTCTATCTGGTTTGCGCCTTGGTGCCTATGATGCGGCGATTGCGGCTCTCGATATTAATGATAGTCGCTTGCAACTGA
>JBOFCH010000274.1:0-1781 GCA_051645985.1 Plesiomonas sp.
TTGCGCTCAAAGACATAGACATAACCTCCAATCGCGACGACGCCATACAGCAGGGACAAAAAACCGACCAGCAGCGCGGTGGCCAGTAAAAAACGCAAACGTAATGACTGAACTCTAAAGCGCGGAGATGTTCGTTTCATTGGCACTGTAACTCAAAGCGATAACCTTGACCGCGAATAGTGGTGATCACCTCATTGATGTCGTTGACCACCAGTTTGCGTCGCAGGCGTCCCATCAACACATCAATCGTATGGGTTTCCCGCAGTTCGGCATCGGCATACAGCTGAAACATCAGGGTATCTTTGCTGATCACCTGTTGGTGGTGACGCATCAGGTATTCCAAAATTTTGTATTCAAATGCGGTCAGTTTGATCGGCTGCTGATGAATGGTTAATTCACGCCGAGACAGATTTAACTGATAAGGGCCGGCCGTCATGTAAGTGGAGGCAATCCCGCTGCTGCGTCGAACCAGTGCTTGTAGGCGGGCCACCACTTCTTCTAACTGGAATGGCTTGGTAACATAATCATCTGCACCGGCTTCAAGCCCTTGCACCTTTTCCTGCCAACTATCACGGGCAGTAAGGATCAGGATCGGTAATTTTTTTCCGCTTGCTCGCCAGCGGCGGATCAGTGACAGGCCATCTTCATCCGGTAACCCCAAGTCAACAACCGCAATATCCAGCTCATGCTCTTGCTGGAAGTAGTCTGCTTCGACCGCATCTTTAGCGGCATCCACCTGATGGCCTTGCTCTTCAAGCTGTACTTTCAAGTGATGACGGAGCAGGGCGTTGTCTTCAACAATCAGAATCCGCATGAGAACCTCGTAACTGGGCGGTGAGAGAAACAGAAGATGTATTGTATACCGCAACATCCGTCTGATAATGCGGCTTCATCGGTATCCTTTACAACAAATCTTGTCACGAAAATAACAGAGGGATGTATGCAAGGATAGAGTATGCCGCAGGGAGATTAAACCAACGATAAATAACAAAAAAGCCGGTAATAGAATTACCGGCTGATGGATTAGGTGTACAAAATATCGCCTATGGATTTATAGCTCGTCGACCATTTGTGCTGCGCGGCCGATATAGCTGCCCGGCGTCATGGCTTTCAGGCGTGCTTTTTCGTGCTCTGGCAAGTCCAGACCCTCGATAAAGCTTTGCATCCCTTGCGCATCCACACGCTTACCACGAGTCAGCTCTTTGAGTTTCTCATACGGTTTTTCAATGCCGTAGCGGCGCATCACGGTTTGGATAGGCTCAGCCAGTACTTCCCAGTTGTGATCCAGCTCGTCGGCCAGATGGTCGGTATTCACTTCCAGCTTGCTAATGCCTTTCAGGGTGGAGGCATACGCAATCAGAGAGTAACCCATGCCCACGCCCAAGTTACGCAGAACGGTGGAGTCAGTCAGGTCACGCTGCCAGCGAGAAACCGGCAGTTTAGCCGCCAGATGATCAAACAGCGCGTTCGCCAGACCCAAGTTGCCTTCGGAGTTTTCAAAGTCAATTGGGTTAACTTTATGCGGCATGGTGGAAGAGCCGATTTCACCGGCGATGGTCTTCTGCTTGAAGTGGTTCAGTGCAATGTAGCCCCACATGTCACGGTCGAAGTCCAACAGGATGGTGTTGAAACGCGCCATCACATCAAACAGCTCGGCGATGTAATCGTGCGGCTCAATTTGAGTGGTGTACGGGTTCCAAGTCAGGCCCAGTGAAGTCACGAACTCCTCGCTGAAACGGTGCCAATCAACCTCAGGATAGACCACCATATGCGCGTTGTAG
>JBOFCH010000275.1:0-1935 GCA_051645985.1 Plesiomonas sp.
ATCTGCCGCGCCTGTTGACTATCCGCCGCACTCTGGTACAGAACTTTACCCGTCTCAAACCGGATGTGTTTATCGGTATCGATGCGCCAGACTTCAACATTGGTCTAGAGCTACAGCTTAAGCGGCATGGGATCAAGACCGTGCACTACGTCAGCCCGTCGGTGTGGGCGTGGCGGCAAAAGCGAGTGTTCAAGATTGCCAAGGCGACCGATCTGGTGCTGGCCTTTTTACCGTTCGAGAAAGCCTTTTACGATCGCTTTAATGTACCGTGCCGTTTTGTCGGCCATACCATGGCTGACAGTATGCCGCTGGAGGCCGATAAAGCCGCCGCACGCCGTGCGTTGGGGTTAAGTGATGACGCGTCGGTGCTGGCAGTGCTGCCGGGGAGCCGCGCCGGTGAAGTGGCGATGCTGGCAGAGCCGTTTTTACAGACCGCCCAGCGTCTACAGCAACAGCGTCCAGAGTTGCAGATCTTGGTGCCGATGGTCAATGCACGCCGTCGTGAGCAGTTTTTGGCACTCAAAGCCGAGATTGCGCCGGATTTACGCATCCGTCTGCTCGATGGTCTGGCGCGTGATGCGATGACCGCCGCGGATGCGACGCTGTTGGCGTCCGGCACGGCTGCGCTGGAGTGCATGTTGGCTAAATCACCGATGGTGGTGGCCTATCGGGTCAAACCGCTGACGTATTGGCTGGCCAAGAAACTGGTGAAAACCGAGTTTGTCTCACTGCCTAACCTGCTGGCGGGCAAGAAAATTGTCCCGGAGCTGATTCAGGAAGAGTGTACTGTCGAGCGCCTGAGTGCCAAGCTGAGTATGTTATTGTCACAGGATAACCGCTGTTTAAAGCGGATGTTCACCGAGCTGCATCAGAAAATTCGCTGTAATGCTGACCAACAGGCCGCTGAAGCGGTACTGGATTTGATTCAACGCCATGACTGAATTGTTTGTATACCCGGATGCTGGCTTGATTGCCGGTGTTGATGAAGTGGGCCGTGGCCCATTGGTGGGCGCGGTAGTAACGGCGGCCGTGATCCTGGATCCGGCGCGGCCGATTGTCGGTCTCGCCGATTCGAAAAAACTGTCGGAAAAAAAGCGTCTGGCTCTCTATGATGAAATCACAGAAAAAGCGCTGGCGTGGAGTCTGGGCCGTGCCGAGCCGCAGGAAATCGATGAGCTGAATATTTTGCATGCCACCATGCTGGCGATGCAGCGCGCGGTAGCGGGCTTGTCGATAACGCCGGAGTTTGTACTGATTGATGGCAACCGCTGCCCAGTGCTGCCGATGCCAGCGCAAGCAGTGGTCAAAGGTGACAGCAAAGTGGCTGAAATCAGCGCCGCCTCTATTTTGGCCAAAGTGACCCGCGATCGGGAGATGGCGGAGCTGGATGCGCTGCACCCACAATATGGTTTTGCCCAGCATAAAGGCTATCCGACTGCCGAGCATCTGCGTTTGCTGGCTGAGCATGGCACCATTGAGCAGCACCGTCGCAGTTTTGCGCCGGTAAAACGGGCATTGGGCCTGTAAGACATCGCCAATAAGATCAAACTAAAATCAAAGGGTGGCGATGCCCGCATGTATAGCGCTGGTACGCTTGGCGTATGAGCGATGGGATTAAGAGTTAAGGAGTGTTTCCTGATGGGGCAGCCCCGTTTTGTTCACTTACGGGTTCACAGTGATTACTCCATGATTGACGGGCTGGCGAAAACCGGCCCGTTGGTCAAAAAGGCCGCCGCACTTGAGATGCCGGCATTGGCTATCACCGATTTCACCAACCTGTGTGGTCTGGTGAAATTCTACGGCACCGCACACGGTGCTGGCATCAAGCCCATTATCGGGGCTGACTTTTTAATGCATAACCCCTTATTGGGGGATGAACTGGTGGAGCTGACCATTTTGGCGGCCAATAACACCGGTTATCAGCATCTGACGTTA